>JAIRWK010000218.1 GCA_031268995.1 Planctomycetaceae bacterium | reverse complement strand
ACAATTTATCTTTTTATGCCGAAACCGGTACGGACGGTAGGTTTCGCCCATGAACAACCGCTTCAAGTTGTTACGCTTCCGTAACCAGCTCCATGAATTTTAAAACAGCTTGAGTATATTTTGGCTGTTCAGTGATATAACATTTTATATTCAAGCCAGTTGACGCAAAATCAATTTTTACTTGTTTTTGAGTTGGTATATTGGGCTTTTAAGCTGAAACCTCAGATTTCAGAAGTTTTGCCCCAAACCGACTAATTCAAAATGTAAAAACATCATCAAAAGTACAAAATCAAGGAATATTTATAACCTGATGTCATATAAAATATTACAAGCAAAATTCTTGACCATAAGGTCAAATTATTTTTCTCTTAGATTTATTAGTTGCGAGAAGATATTATTTTGTTGTAGTGTGTTTGTTAGGTTTTTGTAGGTTCGGTGTGTTTTTTGTAGCAAGGCGGTATTTTTTGGTATTGGTTTGATTGCTTCGGCGTAGCGTACCGATTGGGCAACACCCTCTTTCACGTCTCGATAAAATCCTGCACCTATTCCGGCAAATATCGACGCAGCAACAAGTGTCGCATTTTGTACTTTTAATGGTTTGACCGCCAATCCAAAGGTATCGGCTATTGTCTGACACCAGATAGGCGACGCGGTTGCGCCTCCGGCGATTGCTAGTGATTTTATTTTTACGTTTGCTTGCCGCATTTCTTGGTACATATCGTAACTCTCGATTGTAACACCTTCCAACACGGCACGGATCATGTCCGCTCTTGTATGTGAAAATCTTAAACCTGTAAATGTTCCTTGCGCCGTTGCGTCCCACAACGGATAACCCGCTCCGGTTAGGAAAGGCAAAAACACAAGTCCGTGCGAACCCGTTTGACTTTGTTGCAACAACTCCTCCATCAACACAAAAGCACTCACGCCTTGCCGCAACCCCTCAGCCTTTTCCGGCAACGCCATAATATCACGTATCCAACGATAGCAAGAAGCCGCGCCAAGTTGGATAGCTTCCAGCTCGTAAAGTCCAATTATGCCCGAAGACGGAATCATCAGACCCGGACATTTTTCCAGATTGATGCTCCGCGTACCCATCACCAGTAAACCCGCCGTCCCCAACGTCAACGATGCCATACCCTCATCAACAACTCCCGCACCAATTGCCGCGCATTGTTGATCTCCGGTTGCCGTTACTAGCAACGTGCCTTCTTGCAACCCGCTCAACTTCGATGTTTCTTCATTTATCCTACCGATAATCGTTCCGGGGTTGACGAGTGGGGCAAAATGAGATGGCCAAAAACCAAATAAACCAAAAATCCGCTCAGACCAAGCCAGACGCTTAATATCCATCATCCCGCTACAACACGCATTGGTTACCTCCGTCCGCAACTCACCGCCAAGCCGAGACAAAATATAATCCGCCGGAAAAACCACTCGTTTAAGCGAATACCAGAAATCGCCCAGATGATTTTTGTACCACACAAGTTTCGAGAGCGTATATGTTGGGGCAAGCGGCATACCCGTAAGTTTGTGCAATTCTTGGTCGTCAATTTTTTCTCGAATAAAATTCAATTCAGAAACACCGCGATTATCTTGCCAAACCACAAAACGACCATTTAACAATTTGCCCGCTCTGTCAAGCAAACCAAAAGACGCACGATGCGAAGCCACACTAACCGCACGAATCTTTCCAACATCAACTCCAGACTCACACACCGCCTCACGCAAAACTTCAAAAACACAAGAAATAACCAACTCCGCATCCTGCTCAACCCAATGCTCCTCAGGATAAATCGAAGGATACTCGCGATAAGCTCCGCCCAATGGATTACCGTGCGCATCAAACAACATCGCGTTGACTCCCATCGTGCCAACATCAACCCCCATTAAATAACCCTCAAAATACTCGTCCAACATCCTAAATTCCTCTCTCACCGAATTCGGCAAATTTGTACACCACAACCAGAAATACGTACCAAAACCTAACACTCCCGCAAATTGTACGCAATCTCTCGTCCTTGTAAACCGTACCTTCCCATCTAGCTATACCGTAGCCGGTAAGGCGATAGGCTTCGCCCCTGAGCAACCGCTTCACGTTGTTGTGCTTGCGGGTTCAGCTTCGGGAATTTTAAAGTAGCTTCAGTATGTACTGTAGCTGCTATGAAATTCATTTTTTTAAGACAGGATAACAGGATTACAGTATCGTCAGGATATAATAAAATCCTGTCTATCCTGCTATCCTGTAAATCCTGTCAAAAAAATAAAAACTGAATTTCGTAGTGCGATGGGTATAAACGGAAAAATTTTTACGTAACTCATGTTACGCGTCCGTGATAACCAGACGTATTTTCCACGTCCCGTTAGGGACGAAATGTTGGTAGAAAATATGGTAAAAACATATTTCGTGTTCCGTAGGGACACAATGTGATTAAAACTAAACCGTTTGAAATATCCTCATATTCCGTCCCTAACTGGACGCGAACAATGTTTTACCTTTTTTCTATCAATCTACGGAATAATCACCCATCATTTCCGTTTCATGCGTAACATGAGTTACATAAATATTCTTTTTCGCCTTATTCGCCTTTGCGGTGCCTTATACTCAAGCTGTTTTAAAATTCCTGAAGCAGCGGCAAACCTGCAACGCGGAGCGTTAGGCAAACGCAACAACGTGAAACGGTTGTTCAAGGGCGAAGTCTATCGCCCTACCGACTACGGTATATCATTTTCCTAGTGATCGAATTTGTGAACGGGTGGGGTAGTGGACTTTTAGCATAAATCGTGTAAACTTTGGGAGCTTTGAATATTTGTGTTTTTGCTTTTAGGGAGTTTCTTAAAATACCGTTTGCCAAAAACGAATTATTTCAAATTCGGTCAATTGGCAATCGATATAAATTGACCGAATTCGAATAAAATTAATTTTTATACTGAAGCTGTTTAAAATTCCTGAAGCTGAACACGCAAGCGCAACAACGTGAAGCGATTGCTCAAAGGCGAAGCCTATCAGCTACGGTATAACACGCTTTGCGTTGTTGTGATTTCTTGTTTATTTCGGTTTATTGAAATTTTGGTCGAGACCGGCGATTTTGTTGTCGGCGTTATTTTTTTTGAGATGGGTTATATTGATTTAGTTCGTATTCTTGAGTCCAACATATCGCTTGCGGTTTTTGGTAAGCGCGATGTAATTAGGCGTTGTCTTATTGCACTTTTTTCTTCTGAGCATGTTTTGCTTGAGGATGTTCCCGGTGTGGGCAAAACGTTAATTGCGCAGGCAATCGCCCGCAGCATTTCAGGTGATTTTCGGCGTATTCAATTTACGCCTGATCTTTTACCGGCGGATATTGTCGGCAGCAGCATATTCGATACTTCCTCGCAAGAATTTCGTTTCGCGCGCGGAGCTGTATTTGCAAATATTTTACTCGCTGACGAAATTAACCGAACAACACCGCGTACACAAAGCGCAATGCTTGAGGCGATGAACGAACACCAAGTTTCTGTTGACGGGATAACTCACATGTTGCCGACACCGTTCATGGTAATTGCAACAGAAAACCCAATGGAATACGAAGGAACTTATCCATTGCCCGAAAGTCAACTCGATAGATTTTTGTTGCGCATTTCTGTCGGCTATCCTGGCAGAGAAAGCGAGTTAGACGTATTGCGTTCACATCAAACAACTCGCCCAATCAATAATTTGCGCGCCGTCCTATCGTGCGAACAAATAATCGAAATACAACAAGCCGTATCAAATATACGTGTTGACGAAGCGATCAACCGTTATATTCTTGAGATCGTGGAGGTAACACGGTTGAGTGATGAGTTGATGGTAGGCGTGAGTACGCGAGGTGCAATTGCGTTGAGTCGTGCGGCGCAGACGTTGGCGTTGATTTCGGGGCGTTCGTTTGTGGTGCCGGATGATGTGAAAGAGTTAGCAATACCGGTTCTCGCGCACAGAATTATCCCAACCAGCTACTCACACGGAAGCCAACGCCAAAACTCAGAAGCATTGATAGAACGAATCGTGGAAACTGTTGACGTTCCCGTTTAGATAAAAAACAATGCCAATATATACTGAAGGGAATTTACAAAAACCTCATTACCTCATTGGAATATTTGTTGATTATTTTTCGTCTGCACAAAACAAGTTTAATGAGGTAATGAGGTTAGTATTTTTTAACTATTTGCTACTGAGGTTGTTTCGTTAAGGAAATTAGGTGAAAATGAGGTTGTGTTTTTGTGAAAGAGTTGCTGAAAATTTCCTGATAGTTGTCATGTGCGAATGATTAAGTTCCTTCAAGGATTTGCCAAGGTTGCTCATTATGCTGAAGCTACTTTAAAATTCCTGAAGCTGAACACGCAAACGCAACAACGTGAAGCGGTTGTTCAAGGGCGAAGCCTACCGCCTATACACCGGCTTCGGTATAACCAACGAATGCTGAATTTCAATGAATAAATTTGAGGAATATCCGTTTGAGTCTCATTTTTTTGAGGTTAGTGGTGGATTTCGTTATCATTATCTTGACGAGCGTCGTCCGCGTAACCTTGATTATCGCGGAGTTCTTCTCATGGTTCACGGCAACCCGACATGGTCTTATATGTGGCGTCGTTTAATAACAAGATTTCGGGACAGGTATCGTTGTGTTGCGGTTGATCATATTGGTTGTGGTTTGTCGGACAAGCCGTCGGAATCGAGTTATCAATATACGTTGGAACGTCGGACAGATGATCTTGTCCGATTTATAGTGGGTCGAGATTTGCGTAATATAACGTTGGTTGGTCATGATTGGGGCGGTGCAATCGGTATGGGCGCGGCGGTCAAATTGCCGGAGCGTTTTGATCGTTTTATTCTGATGAATACGGCGGCATTTAAAAGTTTTAATTGTCCGTTGCGAATTCGGTTTTGCCGTTTACCGTTTTTGGGGCGTTTTTTGGTTCAAGGTATGAATCTTTTTTCGTCGGCGGCAGTACGAATGGCAAGCCGTAACCATTTGCCCGCCGCAATACGCAAGGCTTTTCTTGCACCGTATGATTCGTGGGCAAATCGTATCGCCGTTTATAAATTCGTTCAAGACATTCCCTTGTCCGTAACGCAACCGTCTTACGACATGTTATCCAAAATTGAGGAATCGTTACCGAATTTTCGATTCAAGCGCATGTGTTTTATTTGGGGTATGCTTGACTGGTGTTTTTCGCCTGAATTTTTGAAACGTTTCTTGCAATTTTTCCCCGACGCAAATGTACATCGTCTTGACAACGCTCATCATCTTTTGCTTGAAGATGCTCCTGACGATGTTTTGTCTGCGATTGAGGAATTTTTGCGGCGTTCCAATTGAAAAGTATAAATTTTATGAAATCAACAGCCGTACCGGTACTAGATTTTTTGTGGCATTCCAAAAAATATCCGGCGCAAAATGTGTGCGTGGTATTTGGAGAAGAGCAATTTTTTAAATTCAAAACGATACAAATACTACGCGATCAAGTTTTGGATGGCGAGGATGCGGAATTTTCGTTGCGCCGTTTTAGCGGGGACGATCTTAGTTATTCTGATTTTCTGAAGGAGTTGCTTACACGTGCAATGTTCGGTGGGGATCGGCGTTTTGTCTGGGTGGAGGATGCGGACTCATTTGTTTCTCGGTTTCGTTCTGAGCTTGAGGGTTATTTGGACAAACCGTCTAGTTCTGCCGTTTTAGTGTTGGAGTTAAAATCTTTTCCGTCCAACACAAATTTGTACAAAAAAGCGATTGCGTCCGGTCTTGTTGTGGAGGCGAAGGCGTTGACGGGCAAGGATGTTTCGTCGTGGATAACAAAATGGTCAAAACAACAACATCATGTTGAATGTGATTCGGCGGCGGCAACGATGTTATCTGAGCGTGTTGGAGCGGAGGCGGGTTTGCTTGATCAAGAGCTTGCGAAACTTGCGCTGATGATTCCAGAAGGCGGCAACGGAACAATTACAGTTGAGTTGGTGGAACAAGTAACTGGTTCATGGCGAACGCAATCGACATTTGAAATGATAGACATGGCACTTTCGGGACACACGGCGGCGGCAATTAGACAATTAAATAAATTATTGTCCGCCGGAGAAAATGAAATTGGTATTCTTGCGCAGGTTGCATATTCGTTGCGCAAATTCGCCGCAGCAACCCGCGTAATTCTTGACGCAGAAAAATCAGGTCGTCCGGTCTCTTTGCAAACAGCTTTAGACAAAGCCGGCATAAAACGCTTTTTCATGGAAAAATCAGAAAAACAAATGAAAATGTTGGGACGGCAACGAGGTTCACAATTACTTGACTGGCTTCTGCAAACAGACCTAAACCTAAAGGGAGGAAGCCGAAGTAATCCAAGATTCGCACTAGAAACATTGATAGTAAAAATCTCAAATAATAAATTAAGATAAAATGGATTTATTTTTGAGATCACACCAAATCAAAAACATGTTAGGTATCGCCCTGAAATAAAATTACCATTAATGCCTTAAAGTTAAGGAGAACCACCACCCCTAACCCCTCCGAAGGAGGGGAATTATTCCCCTGCCCATCCAGCAACATGTCCCTTTTGTCCTTCATGTCCCTCCCCTAAAAAAATAACTATAACTAAAAACACGATACCTCCCATTTGCCCAAACCGGCGGTATCGTGTAACCCTAAAAAATGACAAACAAAATGATTTATTTGGACAATAACGCAACGACATCTGTTTCTCCAGAGGTATTGGAGTCGATGTTACCGTTTTTTGGCGAGCAATATTTTAATCCGAGTTCGATGTATGAGGCGGCTGGTTTTGTTCGTGATGTTGTGGAGCGTTCACGTGTTTTGATATCGGAGATGCTTGGTATTACCGGTTTGGGTGAGTTAATTTTTACGTCTTGTGCGACGGAGAGTGTGAACGCGGCGATATTCGGCGTGATTGCAGCGAACCCGCAACGGCGGCATATTGTAACGACGGCGGTTGAGCATCCTGCTGTGCTTGAGGTTTGCAAGTTGCTGGAGCGTAGTGGTTTTGAGGTATCTTTTGTTGGGGTCAATGAGCGCGGCGAGTTGGACATAAATGAATTTGTGCGTTCGTTGCGTTCTGATACTCTTCTTGTTACGGTGATGCACGCGAACAATGAGACGGGTGTTATTTTTCCGATAGAGCGTTTGGCGCGTGTGGTCAAGGAAACTGATCCGTCAATATTATTTTTGTGTGATGCAACGCAATCGGCAACAAAGTTACCGATTCGTGTTGACGGTAATTTTTGTGATGTTGACATGGTTGCGTTTTCGGGGCATAAATTTCATGCGCCGAAGGGTGTTGGCGGTTTATTTATTCGGCGTGGGGTTTATTGTCGTCCTTTTTTGGTTGGTGGTCATCAGGAGTCGGGGCGGCGTGGCGGTACGGAGAATGTGGCGTTTATTGTTGGGATGGCAAGGGCAATGGAGATTGCGGCGCAAACGCATGAGGAGGATATTGTGCGGTTGCGTTATTTGCGGGACAAGTTGGAGTTTGGGATTTTGGAGCGTGTACCGTATGTTGTTATCAATGGTGCGGGTGCTGAGCGGATGCCGAACACGCTTAATGTTGCGGTACATTTTATTGAGGGCGAGGGTATTTTGTATCAATTGAGTGACAGGGGAATTTGTGCATCGAGTGGTTCGGCTTGTACGTCTGGTTCTCTTGAGCCGTCGCATGTTTTGACAGCGATGAAAATCCCGTTCACGGCGATTCATGGTTCGTTGCGGTTGAGTTTAAGCAGATACACAACCGAAGCCGAAATAGATTTCGTACTAAAAGAATTCCCAACCATCGTAACAAACCTACGCCGCCTTTCCCCATACTGGAACCAAACAAATAATAAACCAAGAAAAAATCCAATCGGGGAAAAATAAAAATATCCATAAACGGTTATACCGTAGCCGGTAATGCGATAGGCTTCGCCCCTGAACAACCGCTTCACGTTGTTGCGCTTGCGTGTTCAGCTCCGTGAATTTTAAAGTAGCTTGAGTATACAAATCGACTGAAATCAACCAAGATCAATTTAGTCGAAATAATTGATCAAAATTGATTTTGGTTGATTTCGGTCGATTTGCTCTGACTACGGTTTCTCTTCTAATTCTGCCGGATAGCCGATCAAAAACGTCTCATTAAACGGCGCAAAATGACGGAACAATAACCATAATTTGTGAGTGAACGGCATATTGATAATGTTGGTTGGTGTAATTTGTCGTATTATCCATTTGTAATTTATGTCAAGCGATTCAAGGTATGGTTTCACTTCAAAGAAAGCATGTGGATTGTGATACATTGCGATTGACAATATCGGGCGATCTCGCCGAATCGTCTCAATCATTCCGCGTACCGCATCAGGTTCCGAACCTTCAATATCCAACTTTATAAAACCAACATTCAACCCGCGCTCCGCAGCAAACGAATCAATTGACCGAATTTGTAATTTCTTTTCTCCAGCCCCATGAACATTAAGCCCAACATCAAACCGCGAATTATCATCGAATTGAATTACCTTATCAGTTTCGCCAACTCCAGCAACAACAAATTCCGTCTCTTCCAAAGAAATCTTGTTCATTTCCATTGTCTTTTTGAACAACGGAATATTCGATTCGGCAATATCAAATGAATATATTTTTTTCGGATTATATCCATGAAAAACAACCGCACTATCACCAATATATCCGCCGCCGTCAATTATGTCCTTATTCGATATATATATATATCGTTTAACAGTTTCGGGCAAACACTTTAGTCCGCAATGAAACATGAACACTTCCGGCAAATGTACTTTCAACGGAAGCGGATATTCTTTTTGGTATGTTTTATAGTTGCGGACAAATTCGCGGGCAAGTTGTTTATCTTTGGTCGAAACGTATGCTTTGGGATTGAGCAACGTAACTTCGTTGTCCCAATTTCCTATAATATTCGGCGCGTACTTCATCATCTTCACGCAACCGTCAATAACCGCAATTGAGTCCGCGTCCAGATTTTTCTTCAAATCCCCAACACGCTCGTGCATATTTTCGTCGAAACAATATTCCTTAAAATTGCCGCCCATACCGTCGTTCAGCCCAAGACTTATTACCCTGCCGCCGAAATTGTAAAGTAAAAGAGTAGCGATTCTATCTTTCAGATTCTGTAATTTTGTCGTTAAATTTGAAGCCATAATTTTTTGTTAAATTATTATTACGTGTTTGAAAACTTCCTTATTCGCCTTCCTCGTCTTTGCGGTGCTTTAGTAATTATTCCATATTTTTTGCCATTTTTTTTGTTCTGCATCTTTAGTGAGTGCGAAGTAGTAGTTTCCGGTGTTATCTGTCAAGGTTGATACGACGTGGTCAGTTCGGAATATTGTGTTCATTGTTCTGAATTTTGACTCGGTTTTTTTGATTGAGTTAAATTTGTCAAAAAGCACAGTTGCGGACGTTACCGAATTATCGTTACAAAAAAGCAATTCCTTAAGCCGCTCATAACGCAACCGCGAATGATCAGGAATTTTGATACCGTCGGTTGTGAATAATTGCGAATGATTGCTGCAAATGAATTGGTTATTTTTTGTATCAATAATTACTTTGTCCTCGTGATACTCCGCGTAAATCACACGTCTTTCTTTCGGCATGGAAACGGCAACCGACCAACCGCCCCAACCTTTAACACCGGAAAGAAATTGCACCGCCTCGTCAAGATTGCTGCACAAACTCAACAATTCACAAATTATCCTTCCGTGAAACATCCCTGTAACTTGTTTTGTCTGTTGCACATCGACGAGCATTGAGCTTGACACAAACAACCCACAAGCGTTGAAGCCGCCTATTCCCATCAACACGCCCGCCATACACGGAATAACGTATGGTATCTTGCCGTCAACAAAACGCCGTTGCAAATGAAACGTCAACGAATCACGCAAGATCAAAAACGCCGGAACATCAATATTGGCTCCATGATAAAAATTGCTTTTGCCGCCAAATTCGCCGGCAAAATGAGTACAAGCCCCAACCGCATATTTTTGAAAATTATGGTAAATCAGACACTCGACCGGCACGCCCGCGCCATCCGCAACCCCGCGAAGCTCCGCCAATCCATCAACTCCCCAAAACTCAAACGCATCGATCTCAAGACTGCAAACATCAACAAGTGAACTACCATACCAACCAGATACATCAACATAATGAGATAAAACCCGATGTATATTGTCCGCATCACGCGAACCATATTCGAAACCAATCTCGTAACACGAACCCCTCAAATCATAAACCGGAACCGATATTTCTTCACAAGAAAAATTCGCAAATATATCCGCCATCCTTCCAACTTGTCCCACTCAATCCAAAAAACACAACAAAGCACCTAAATCCAAAATCATCAAATCTTGCAAATTGTGCCAACCCACCATTTATACTCAAGCTGTTTTGAAATTCCCGAAGCTGCGGTAAACCTGCAATGCAGAGCGTTAGGCAAACGCAACTACGTGAAGCGGTTGCTCAAGGGCGAAGCCTATTGCCCTACCAGCTACGGTATAACGGTGTGCAATTATACCTCATGTTTTCCCATAGTCAAGCAGATCAAAATTTATCATTGATCGCAAAATAATACGGGGATTTTGTCCTTCATGTCCCTTGTGTCCTCTTTGTCCCTTATACTTAAGCTGTTTTAAAATTCCTGAAGCTGAACACGCACTCGCAACACCGTGAAGCGGTTGTTCAAGGGCGAAGCCTACCGCCCATACCGGCTACGGTATAAAAATATCGGACAAAAAACTTCCGAAAACTATTTCAAAATTTTCCCGAAGTTGAAAAAATAATTCCGTGAGAATTTGCAAATGTTTTGATCATTTCAGACGCAATTTCGATTGCCGGAATTAAGACAAAATTGCGTTCAAACATTAACGGGTGCGGTATATTTAGACGCGGTGTATTTATTATGGAGTTGCCGAAAAGTAATATGTCAATGTCAAGAGTTCTTGCGTTCCATCGCGTAGTTCTTATTCGTCCGAGATTGATTTCTATTTCTTGCAATTTATCGAGTAGGATTTCTGGTTGAAGTGTTGTTCGTATTAGTCCTGCGCCGTTTAGAAAATCCGGTTGGTTTGCCTCGCCGCCGACTGCTTTTGTCTCAATTAAACTACTGATACAAACCGCCGACACACCAGACAATTCACAAACCGCCAACCAACCCCGCTCTATAAATTCACGACGCTCGCCAAGATTAGAACCAAAACCCAAAAGAACATCAACCCAAACCACGCCCAAAAAATACCTCCAAAAAAACTATACTCAAGCTACTTTAAAATTCCTGAAGCTGCGGTAAACCTGCAACGCAGAGCGTTAGGCAAGCGCAACAACGCGAAGCGGTTGTTCTGGGGCGAAGCCTATCGCCCTACCGGCTACGGTACAAAATCTCACGTTACGTATTCGTAATTTTAAACACCGCAAAGGCGAATAAGGATATTAGAAGACTTTCGCGAGTGATTAAATTGTGTCAGTGAATGTTTGATCGATATAGTTGAACGCGAATATGCCGATGAATAAAAATATTACTGTTACAATTATGTACGATAATATTGATAAAGGCGAAATTGCAATAGCTGAATTGAAACACATGTATCGGAAAATTTCTATTACCGGAACTAACGGGTTCAAGGAAAATAAGAATTGCCATTTTTCCGGTACCAACGAAAGCGGAAAAAGAACAACAGACGCATACATCCATAATTGCGTAAAAAACGGTAACGTCAACGCAACATCTCTATACTTAGTTGTCAACGATGCCGTCAATAACCCAAGCCCCATCGCCAATACCGCAACACAAAAAATAAGTAGCGGAAAAAATAATAAAAAAACCGACGGACGCACCGAACTGCCGTTAAAAATGAAAATTACATAAAGAAATAATAAAAGCGATAATTGAAGAACAAACCGCATCAAATTGCTAATTATTGCCGCAATCGGAACCACTAAACGCGGAAAATAAACCTTCTTAAATAACTCTCGATTGTCTATAAAAGATTGCGAAGTGTGCAAAAAACAACTCAAAAAATAATTCCAAAGCGTAATCCCCGAAAGAAAAAATAACGGTGCCGGCACTTCGTTCGTCTTAATCCCAATAATACCGCCAAACACAACCGTAAGAACTACCGTCATCAAAAACGGTTGCAATAACCACCAAACCATCCCAAGAACCGTCTGCTTGTAAAGCACAACAAAATCACGATAAACAAAATGCAAAACCAAATAACGATAACTCCACAACTCAAAAATATTCACCCGAAAATTCGCCGGTCGAGACTCAATTATAGTTAAACGCGACCGCGTAACATTAAACGGAAATAAATCTGCACTTCGCTCTTTTCGATTCGGTATAGGAGTTTCTGTCATTTTTTTAAGTTTTGGATTTCATTAAAGCGGCGAAGGAAATTATTTTGAGAACAAGGTTGATCGTTTGTGCTGTATATCTTACGGTATAACGATTACTGACACGCCGTCTGGGATTGCTGTTATGGTTGCGTTTGGGTTGTTCAATATTTTTTCGGCGGTCAACATCGCTTCGGCAATTGACTTTGCCGGAATCAAATGTAAATCACGAACAACCGATTCCGGCGCATCCGAAATGTAAATTACCGCCGCGCGTTGCAACACCCGCGCGAAAATCTGCGATTGCCATTGATCAACAAGCGTCCGCGATCTCGGTGTGTGCATGAAAACTGTCAACATGTTGTTAAGATTTTTTTCGTCGGCGAATGTTTTGTGAAAATGATAGCCGCCGTGTCCGTCATCCGATTTGGCAATCATTATAATCACACCATTTTTTTTGACCGACGCTTCTGCCGCTGTCATGCCTTTGACCGCTTGATAAATATTCTGGTCAAGCGGATAGCCGCCATTCGACGTAACAACTATATCCGCCGGAATCGCACTAGCCTTGCAATACTCGCAAAGAAACTCGCAACCGTCAACATGCGCCGCATCACAACCACCCGCAACCGCATAAATTATTTCTTTGCGATTATTGATCACCACATTGCATATAAACGCCAACTTAGCCTTTTGCGCGGCAAAAATCATATCTTCGTGAATAGGATTCTGTTTCAAAACGCCGGAACGGGAAAGTTTATTTGCGATAAATTCCGCGTTGTGGTTGTAGATAACCGTCTCACGTGCGGCAATTCCGGGCAAAACACTTTTCCGACCGCCCGAAAAACCCGCGAAAAAATGCGGCTCAATAAAACCCTCCGAAATTAGAACGTCCGCCTCAACCGCAATCTTGTTAAGCACCAAATCACCGCCGGAAGGTAATTTGCCAAGATTGATAAACTTCGATTCGTCGCAATTATGTACTATTATATTTTCTGATTCAAAAATGTTTTGCCCAAATTTTTCAATAAGTTCCTCATGCGTCGTTTCGCGATGACAACCCGTTGCAATTAAGATAATTATTTCGGCTTGCGGGTTAGCTTGACGAATTCCCGCTAGCAACGGCGGCACAATCAACTTGCTCGGAACTGGACGAGTATGATCACTAGCAATCAAAACAATCTTGCGTTTGCCGCGAACCATCTCAGAAAGCGTCGGCGTTCCAATAGGATTATGAATTGCGCGGCGAACTAATTCCTCTTGCGGATAAGGCGGAACGTAATGATGAAGACCAGACTCCAAAATTCCCAAAAAACGCGATTCAGGAAAATCATACTCAAGAAAATCCCTACCATAAGGGAAACGTACTACTGTCATCGAGAAAATACCATAAATTGGATTTTAAACTTTCGTATACCAAGAAACATAAAAGGGAAATTTCTAAAAATTAATTTCATTCAAATTCGGTCGATTTATATCGACTACAATCGACCGAATTCAAAATATACTCAAGCTGTTTTAAATTCCCGAAGCTGAACACGCAAGCGCAACAACGTGAAGCGGTTGTTCAAGGGCGAAGCCTATCGCCCTACCGGCTACGGTATAATATCGTTGCGCTTCTGGAATTTCAAAACAGCCTGAGTACACTGAAGCCACTTTAAAATTTCTGAAGCCGAACACGCAAGCGCAACAACGCGAAGCGGTTGTTCAGGGGCGAAGCCTATCGCCACTGGCTACGGTATAGAACAGCATATTGCCATCCGCAAAATTTTGTCCCAATTTCTCAATTACACCCGCAACAACACGAACAACCTTTTGATTGTGCTTTTAGCGATTCTCTTACGGATTCGAGTTGCCCTGCGCTGCCTAGTACGGAATTTTTGTGAATTATGTACTCGGCGTAGGCTTGTATGAAAACTTTGCCCGGCGGTCTTAAATCGAAGTTGGCGGGATCGTCGCGGAATTGCTCGCGGTGAATCGCACACCAAACCAACCTGCCGTCCGTGTCAATATTTATTTTCGTAACACCCAATTTCGCCGCTGGCAAATATTGCGCTTCGTCAACTCCTCTGGCATCACTTAATTTTCCGCCAGCGTTGTTTATTCGGGCGACCCATTCTTGCGGAACACTACTGCTGCCGTGCATCACAAGCGGGAAATTTGGGGGAATGGCTTTCTGAATTTTTTCAAGAACGTCAAAATGCAAACCTTGCTTTCCCGTAAACTTAAACGCACCATGCGAAGTACCAATTGCAACCGCAAGCGAATCAACTCCGGTCTTCTCAATAAATTCAGCCGCTTGCGCCGGATCGGTTAATTTAACACTGCCGACAACATCTTCCTCAACTCCGCCCAATTGACCAAGCTCCGCCTCGACGACAATACCTTTGGCATGCGCACGGGCAACAACTCGCTTAGTTACCTCAATATTTTTGGCAAACTCCTCATGAGACGCATCAATCATCACCGAACTGTAGGCGTTGCTGTCAATACAATCATAACACGCCTCTTCTGTCCCGTGATCAAGATGCAACGCAAAAATCGCTTCAGGGAAAACTTCGTTGGCGGACGTAATCAACGCTTCCAACATGCGTTTATCGCTGTATGATCTTGCGCCGCGCGAGATTTGAATTATGAACGGCGCACTTTTACCGTTATCAATTGGGTCTTCGTTTTTGGCTTTTTTGCCAAGATTTCCGCGAAATAACCCTACCGTCTGCTCCAAATTATTTATGTTGTAAGCACCAATAGCGTACTTACCGTAAGCATGTTTAAACAAGTCTTTTGTCGTAACAATCATTCTAAATTCTCCTTTAATTTGTCGTAACTATTCGCAATCATTTATAAACCGCAACCGATAACCAACACCAACATGGGCGACAAACTTCGCCCTTGAACAACCACTTCGCGTTGTTGCGCTTGCGTGTTCAGCTTCAGGAATTTTAAAGCAACTTCAGTATACGCTTACGTATTCCGATTCGGGAATTTCAAAACAGCTCTAAGTGTATATCGGAAACTTTGCCTTCATCAGCAACGATCCATTGAGAACAGTTACAATTTTAATTTAACCACCCACCCGAAAACGGAAACAGTTGCAACTCAATACGAGCAACGAGCTTTATCCTTAAACAACCATTTACGTTGTTACGCTTGCGTATGCAACCTCATGAATTTCAAAGCAACTTGAGTGCAGTGGCAAGGATTGTATCACATTTTAGTAAATTCGTAAGGCAGGGGATACCAATATACTCAAGGGCGGTCCTAAATGCCAACTTTAGTGGAAGCGTCCCGTTTCCGATTGCGGCAGCGAGGACTATGCCGTTATATACTCATCGCAATATACTCATCGCACTATGAAATTCAGTTTTTATTTTTTTTGACAGGATTTCATTATATCCTGACAATCCTACTATCCTGTCAAAAAAAATAAATTTCATAGCAGCTTCGGGAATTTCAAAACAGCTTGAGTATGCAGGACTGAGAGGTTGCCAAAATTTAAGTAACCGTTCACACTAATCGTTCACAGAACAGATTTTTAAACGCGAAACCGTGTGAACGGTTACAAATTTAAAGTGCGATAGTATAAAATATTCGCGGTTTAAAATCTTTTGGTACTTCGATTTTAACAGTGTCGCCGCTTTGGGTGATAACAAATAAACCTGCGTTGAGAGTTTATTTTTTCACATTGTCGGGAAAGATAGCTCCCGCAATCACGCCGATAATTTTCTTTTGTTTATCGCCTCTTTTTTGACGTTCAAGGCTGTAAAGTTGAATACGTTGCAAGTGATTTTCAACATCTTTTATTACAGGTTTTGCCTTCACCTCAACTGCGGCAATCGTTTCGTGATTTTCAAGCAAAAGATCAATTTGCAGTATAATTTCATTCGCTTTAAGGTCTTTCATTTTAACGCCGCCGGAAACGTAAGTGTCAAAATCATAACCAAGCTTATTAAAACGCTTGGCAATACCCAGAGCTACCAAATGTTCGGCGAGATCACCAAAACGATTTTGCAATTCGCCCGCTTGTTTATACCGTAGCCGGTAAGGCGATAGGCTTCGCCCCAGAACAACCGCTTCACGTTATTGCGCTTGCGTGTCCAGATTCAGGAATTTTAAAACAGCCTGAGTATACTAAGCCTCTCAACAAATTTTCCCGTCTCCCTTGATTCTTCAATATATTTCTGGAGTGATTTTTCTATTTTTTGCAATTGTTCTTCACTCTCCGAATTTGTTTTTTCTGATCTTTGCGTAAATTCTGACATCCTCTTATCGAACTCTTTTTTAGACTCTTTCGATTGCTCTGCATATTCGGCAATCGATTTTTTTGTTTCCTTTGACTGTTCGGCAAGGTCTTTAACAATGATACTGGTTTCATGGATTGTTGCCATGATTTGTTCGTAAGTTATGCCGATGGAATTATTGGGCAATTGGTTTAGTGATATGATTTTTCTCCTCAATAAAGTTTTATGGGAATTTCTAAAAATTAATTTTATTCGAATTTGGTCAATTCTATCGCCTGAAAATCGACCGAATTTGAAATAATTTGTTTTTGACAATTTTTGGCAGATAGTATTTTTCAAAAATTCCCTCAAGTTGTTTTAAAATCTCTGAAGCTAGACACGCAATCGCAACAACATGAAACGGTTATTCAAGGGCAAAATCTACTGCCCGTATTGGCTACGATTTATAATGTTTGATCTTCTGTTGCCGGTGTGCCCCAACCTCCGATGGTTTCTTCGCTGTCGTTTGGTTCGGGTGGCGGAATATCATTTTGTGTTTCTTCAATTAAGGGGCGTTTTTTGAAAAATTCGGTAGCAAGATTTGGTTCTTCCGGCGTAAGAATATTTTGCAAGATTTCACTACGCCGCCTCATCGACAACATCGCCAAACCGCCAAGCAACACCAACGCCGCAACAAAAATTATCAATGCCTCAATCGGACTAAACGTAAAAAACATAATATAATATAAATTTATCACATACACCGAAGCCTACCGCCAATATCGGCTTCGGTATATCAATCAGGAGTTTTTGTATACCGTAGCCGGTAAGGCGATAGGCTTCGCCCCTGAACAACCGCTTCACGTTGTTGCGCTTGCGTGTTCAGCTTCAGGAATTTTAATGTAGCTTCAGTATATTTTGTCATATCTTTACGCTTGTCCCTCTGAACCGAACAACGTGAAAAGAGATTCGGCAAGCTCGATTACTTTTTCTGTTACAAAGGCATCTAGTTTTAGTGGATTTATTGTACCTTCAGTTTCGTTTAGGTATTGTTTCATTGACTGTGTGTAAACTAATTTTAGTGCTGTTGAGATATTTATTTTGCTTGCACCGCATGTGATTAGTCTCTTGAATGTATCATCACTTAATCCTGTGCCGCCGTGAATAACAATTGGGCATCGTGTTGCTTCTGACAATCGTTGTACCAGATCGAAATTGATTACGGGGATTCCTTTGTAAACTCCGTGTGCGGTTCCGACTGCCGGAGCGATTGCGCTAACTTCAGTTTCGTTTATGTAGCGCATTGTCTCGTCGAATCCCGCCAGCGATTCAATATCATGCGAAATATCATCTTCAACCCCCGCAATAATTCCCACTTCGCCTTCAACATCTACGCCTTTACTTATCGCGTATCTGTGAACTTCGCGTGTTTGTCGAATGTTCTCTTCAAACGGCAGATGAGAACTATCGAACATCACCGAATCCCAACCAAAATCACAACACTTATTACAAAATTCCACACTCTGACAATGATCAAGGTGCAACGCAATCGGAACCGGCGCGGCATCAATTATTGACCTCGCAAGTGCCGAGAGCGATTCCAACTTCAACGCTTTGACTGTTGCGACGGACGTTTGAATAATCAGCGGACTTCGTTTGCGAACCGCTGCCTCGACGACTGCGGAAAAAGTCAAATGGTTTAATACATTTATTGCCGCGACTGCGTATTTTTTATTTTGTGCTTCGCGGAGCATTTTGGAAAAATTAGCTTTCATTTTTTAATTTAGCAATATTGAACACATGTCTAAAATTTATGAAACTGTGGTAAAACGACAACGCATCGCGTTCAAGTCTGCCGTGTCGTGTATGTTCGCCAACATAAATTTAAGAATATGAACAAATTAAAGGGTTATGCCGAAGCCGGTAAGAGCGATAGGTTACGTTCTTGAGCAATCGCTTCACGTTGTTGCGATTATGTATCTTGCTTCGGGGAGTTTATACTCAAGCTGTTTTGAAATTTCAGAAGCTCCGAAATATCTCAACAACCCCGTCAGTTTATCAATTTTTTTCTATTTTGCAATTCTCGACAAACAGATCATAGAATGATTAGGATCTCATGTTACGCACTCGGGTAAAAATTGGGTGAAAATGCACCTCAAAACAGGACTTTTTGTGTAAAAATGCCCTAAAAATAGCCGAAAGCGGTTAGGTTTGGGTTGAATAGGGAAACTA
>JAIRWK010000361.1 GCA_031268995.1 Planctomycetaceae bacterium | reverse complement strand
TCTTTTTTTGTAAGTGTTTTAATTTCCGGCAATCGATAAATTAACCACATCACAACAAACAACGGATAAAAAATTATCAACGTAAACTTCGTCAATTCCGCAAGCCCAAGAACTATTCCGGAAATAAGACCTTCCAACATATCAGGACGTTTTAGCCACTTCCAAAAGAAATAAACCGCCGCAACCGCAAAAGCAGCAGAATGAGCATCAGGCATAATTGTTGCAACATGACCGAGAATATACGGAGAAAAGAATAATAAAAACAATACAAAAATACCTGATATTTTCTCACAGATTGAATCTGCCAACCGATAACAACAAAAACCGCCAATCAAAATGAACACCATACAAGCGATTCGTGCAATATGGATTTGTGATTGAGACTGTTGTCCATTTGCCAACATAAAATTCACGCCGACTTGATGTTCCCGCCGAAGCAATGGATAAGATACGTAATTATCCCAATCCGACTTGTAATTTCCAAAACAATAAACCGGAAAAGAAGCCACAGAGCGAACAAGTGGCGGGTTGACTCTATAGAGATCAAATTCCCAAAACTGGTGATGGCTAATTCCGCTCACCAGATGTGCATCTTCACTCTGAACAGGGCTGTTTTGAAAAATATTTCCTAGTAACAAGGGAGAAAATATTAAAAACAAAATTACAAGAAAGCATTTTGACATACCTGCTACAAAGAAGTTTTTGACATTGCCGGAAGCTGCACCTTAATCGGAGTAAGCCCGCTTAAACCTGCTCCATCTGCATAAAGAACCAATTCGGTTGCAGAAATGTTCTCCCCTCCTGATGTAACTTGGACAGTAACAACCGCTTTCCGTTTCGCTTCTATCGTCACTGGTAATTCCGTTTTGACGCTGTAGCAACCACTTGCATCGCACCAATTTAACTGTCCACCACATAAACGAATCGGAAACGGATGGTTGTTTTCAACTACTGCATTATAAACAAAAGCTGACGCGTCATCAACCTGTTCAACTGATTTGCTTTCCACTTGTCCGGTAAGTCTGGCGGTGTTTAAATAATACGCAGACAACAAAACGTACCCTAAAATCAACACTCCAAGCAAACACAAAAAAGTTGAAAATATTTTTCTCATAAGCTCTATTCCCTTTCAATTTTCCTCGCCCAAATTTTCATAAATAGACCCAAAAAAGTCAAAATTAAACCCAATGCTACAAGAATAGCACGAATGATATTTGTTCGTTCCAGCGGGTTGATTGGTTCTGAAAAACCGTAATGTTTCAAGAAAAAAACCTCACCGCTGACCTTATTTGAATCCAATATCTCGTAATCTGTATTGGTTGTTTGCTTATTATTGGGAAATTGAACTATTTCCTTTTTTAACGTTGATTTTACTTTGCGATATGTTGTTTCGTCCCTCCTAAGATAAGGGATACCCTTTATCTCTTGGTATTCCAGCTTTTTCTCCACGTCTACAAAATCACTACCTGAATTTTTTTCGTTTTTATTCATTGATATCCCGTCTGCCACAAATTCCGTTTGCACTTCGTATTCTTTGATCACAAAATAACGCTTTTTGTCGAAAAGGATTCTACCTCCTAATAACTTCGTATGCCCATTTAAAAAATATTGTCGGCAACGAAATTTTAATTCCACATAAACCTCATCGTCCACGTATTGTTCATTGAGAGCAGTTACCTCCATTTCTTTTGATTTCATTAGGTCACATAACCACGACGATTCAACCATTATTGGCACAAAAACAGATGCGGTTGCCTGCAAAAGACCGTGATCAAAATACTCACTTTTTCTTAGTTCATTGGGATCCTCCCACATGTTTACCAGAGTCCGAGAGGAATCCTCTACTTTTTTTGCCAACCTAAAAGAATACCTAGAATTGATCGCATAAAGAGTACCTTCCGTTGTTTTTGTTGGATGTATTTGCACCAATTCATCTTTGCCCAATAAACTCACCTCTGCTTGAAACACCAAAAATTGCGGTGTTGTACGAGTTACCCGAACACTCAGCCCTCTGTGGTAGGCATCCGTAAGGTTCCTCCAAGCAACACCAGCCTCCTCTGCAAATTGAGAAGCAGACAAACCTGTATCCGCAAATAAAAAACTTCCATTCACAAATATTGAGGATAGGCTTGCAAAAAACAGAAAAGCCCCTAAAATAATTCTGTAAAACATTATATATTTCGACAATTAAAAAAGTTTATATCCAAGTAATAACTCATGTTACGCATCGGTGATAACCAGACGTATTTTTCCGTCCCGTTAGGGACGCACTGTGATTACCACTAAACCGTTTGAAATGTCCTCATAGTGCGTCCCATACGGACGTGGAATATTTTGACATTATTTTCTAACAACAGATTGTCCCTAACGGGACGCGAACAATATTTTACCTTTTTTCTATCAATCGACTGAATAACCACCACCATCATTTCCGTATCGTGCGTAACATGAGTAATAAGTTACTCATGTTACGCAGAGCCCAAATCCAGTCTTGCCCTAGTTTTTCTATTCGACCTAAACCCAACCGCTTTCAGCCGTTTTTAGGGCATTTTTACACAAAAAGTCCCATTTTGATGTG
>JAIRWK010000356.1 GCA_031268995.1 Planctomycetaceae bacterium | reverse complement strand
CAAGGGTTTCATAACATAGACACAAAAAATATTTTTGTGTCAAAATATAACAAAGTTAATAAATTTTGTTATAACCCATTTTAATACAAATAATTATAAAATTTGCAAAAGTTCAGATGTAAGTATATCGTAGCCGGTATGCCAAAAAAAAGTGAACAGTTACAATTTTTTGTAACTGTTCACAGCTGTACAGTAACTAGGAATGATAAGCTACGATATGTGATCACGGAATAACAACTTTGACCGCTTTACCCACATCGAAACTTTTTTCCATTGCACCCGTAATTTCTATTTCCAACGGTGTCAATTCTGCCTTGGTGTAAACTTCTTCGACAAACTGGTAGGTTTTAGGCGGATTCGTTTTTGCGTTTTTCATGAAAACCTCATTTTCAGCAGCACTTTTAGGTCGAGGCGTAGGCTTAGGAATAATTTCTGTACGCGAAACACGAACCTTAAACTTGCCAAGAGGTGAGCCTTTGTACTGACCATGCGTGTAAAGTAAACAAACACCATTCTCATCGGTTGATCCAGCGGCAGTATAAACGGAAATTGGATCAGTCGCCGACAGATTTACTGTTGCCCCTGCTAACGGCTTTCCTTCTTGAGTAATTTTCAATGTTACCGGAACCAATTCTGGAAGATCACTTGGACGTGATTTCGAACATCCTGACAGGATCAATAATTCAGAACAAACAATCGCAATAAGCGCAACATTAAAGTTGAAATTTTTCATCATAAAATTTTTAAGTTAAATTGAGTTGAATATAATTTTATACTCAAGCTGTTTTAAAATTTCCAAAGCCGGACTCGCAATCATAACATCGCGAAGCGGTTGTTTTGGGGTAAAGCCCATCGCTCATACCGGCTATGGTATAAAAACACAATGTTATACTCAAGCTGTTTTAAAATTCCCGAAGCTG
Source organism: Planctomycetaceae bacterium (assembly GCA_031268995.1). Classification (GTDB taxonomy): domain Bacteria; phylum Planctomycetota; class Planctomycetia; order Pirellulales; family Thermoguttaceae; genus WRKP01. Next base: position 15,320 of record JAIRWK010000356.1, on the reverse strand, counting down.
AACACGCAAGCGCAACAACGTGAAATGGTTGTTCAGGGGCGAAACCTACCGCCCATACCGGCTTCGGTATAAAACAATAACCAGCCTCACACGCGTTGTTCGCAAAATATTTTGAACTGTTCGCACTTTAATTTTCGCTCAATGGTCGCTGACGCAGAGGCGCAAACACCGTACGTCTCCGCAATCTTAACTCGATCACTACAGAAAAAATTTCTTGCGGCATTGCGTGATTCTGATCACATCTGATTACAATTGTGTTACGGTAATTTGCTTTCTCCGCCATTGATAGACCCGAAAGCACCCCAAACTCCAAATTGCGATTGACCCGATTTGACAAATCGAGGATCTGATACGGACAACGAATTGATCGTTTCCGAAATAAAACGAACACTCCCATCACCAGCAACACAATTGATTCCGTTGCCGCTATGATAACTGCTCGCGGAAATCATTAGCATAGCTTCGAAGGAATCAGAGTTTCTAGCACAACTTGGCGAATTGGGCGGCAGAACCGTATTCATGGAATTGTAGGCTGGAAGCCCACGTGCCCAACATCTACCTTTGAGCTCGGTCATCCAACCTACATTTGTACCAGAACTATATATTCCCCCGGAGCCAAGCGACATACAATCGTAAGGAATGGAAGATTCTACATCAGCTTCGTCATACCAAGCGGTGTCTGCCAAACTAGATGACGTAGCAATTCCAACTTTGACAAGTTGGTGGTTTGCGCCGCCATATCCTAAAGTACGTTCGGCAACAACAAGCGTGTTGCTAGTTCCATCCGTAATAGAATCAAAATTTCTGTAACAATATGATCTACCAGACGGGTCAGTAGTGGAAGCGTTAGCCGAACAGAACAAAGCACGGGGATTAAAAAACGTGTCACACCATGGTACGCTTAACCAGTCACCAGCACTGAAAGCGTAATTCGAAGGTGCGCCGATAGCCCATTCGCGTATTGCTTTATTTGACGTTTCCGAAGGACACTCCAAGTAGCTCAACTTTTGTGCGGTTACGTCTGGGGCAGGATTACCATCAAGATTACCTCCTGCTCTGCATTGTGCAGTACACGCATCGTAAAGCGCAGATTGCTCACAAAACGGCAGAAGCATGTAATGAGCCGAAGCCGCATCCCAACCTCCACAATCATTGAAAACGGTAGGAAACGATTGATTGGCATCGTGAAAATTGTGAAGCCCAAGCCCAATTTGCTTGAGATTATTGGAACACTGCATACGCCGCGCTGCCTCACGTGCCGCCTGAACCGCTGGCAAAAGCAATGCGATTAACATTCCAATAATCGCGATCACCACCAGAAGCTCGACAAGCGTAAAACCCAATAGGCAAAGAAAAGGTTTGCAAGAATTACCAGAAGAATCACCACGCGAATTATCGTTAAAAAAATTCGCTTTAATTGTGGCGAGTAAATTATATAGTCGCCCCCCCCCCCCCCTGATTGCCTTGTTTTCCTAAATTAACACTTGCCCTAAAATCAATGCTAGCACTCAGGTTAGCATCAAACAAACATAACTCCGAACTAGTCTTTTTCATTTTGACCTCCATTAAATTTTTTCAAACTTACAATAGTTAAATCAACACTGCGAAAATTATTGGCATTGTATTTTTTCGTTACGAATAAAAAAACACCAACTCAACATACCGATGCCGATATAGGCGGTAGGCTTCGCCCTCGAACAACCGCTTTGCGATGCTACGCTTACGTGTTCAGCTTCAGGAATTTTAAAACTGCTTGGACATAAACGACATTTCCAACCGCAGCTGAATCTAACTTACAAAAAACTATTTTGTACTTAAACAAAATTAAACCAAAGTCATCATAAATCACTCACACTTGAAATCTCAATGACCGGTTTTGCACAAGCCCGCCGCGATCATATTTCGCGAAGTAAGAAATTAACATTTGTTCGCCGTGTAAGTTTGGGATTATTTTTGTTAACTTACGTATGGACGATCTAAAGTAACAACATTCAGCGAAAATCAGGTCTAGCCCGATGAAGCTATAAAGCAATACGAAATAAACAGCAACTTGCCATCAACAATTGGTATTGGGAAACGCACCAACACTATAATCCGTACTACAAAAACTCCGCTGAAGTATTACCCAAATTGCAATCTCTGACCGTTAAGAATTATAGTTTTTTGTACAAAAAAAACCAGAAAACCCTGCGGACGCGACACATTATAAATCAAATCATCACAAAATACAATATTACTTTCCAACACAACCTCAATTTTTTGGAAAAAAAGTTATATCGTAGCCAGTGAGTTTCACTCTTGAGCAAACGCTTGCTTTGTCCATTTAAAAATCAGCACGCAGACGACGCAGCTTGGAAAGGATATTCGCAAGATCAGAAAATCCGATCCGCGATCATCTTTTAGAATCTGTGTCATACTCAAGCTGTTTTAAAATTCCTGAAGCTGAACACGCAAGCGTAGCATCGCGAAGCGGTTGTTCAAGGGCGAAGCCTATCGCCTTACCGGCTACGGTATATCTGCGTGCTGATATTAGGGAATTCCATTCAGTATGTTGCGATTGGGGGTTAGTGGGTTGTGATGTTTAGGAGTTGGCTTTCCATCATTCGGAATAGTCCGGATTTTGTGAAATTGTTGTCGGGCAATTGGTCAAACTTGGTGATGTGCCCCCTTACCTCCGCGGCAAGCTCAAGCTCGCAAGAGTTGTTCCGCTTCTCCAGCCCGTAAACAAATCGTAACGCTTGCACTTTGGGTCGCAAAAATGCACAAATCTTAGCACTACGCCCCAAATAATGAACAGACTCATTAAGCGTTATCTGCCGCAACGTCGTTATTCCCTCAAACTCGCCCCAAGGCGAATACATCTCACGCGTAAAATTGTCAACCTGACACCCTTCAAGGTAATCATTGATCGAATCACCCGTAAGACTTTCCTCATTGGTCGCCATCTCAATCACCCCATGACCATCAGTCCAGAATACCTCGTAATTGTCAAGTCCAAAAAACCTTACAAAAATACCCGGATTGTCATGATTTTCTTTTTGTGCTGTCATTTTGCACCTCCTATTGTTTAAGCTTATTTGTCTAAAAACCAAACATCATACCGAAATCGATAAAGAACAAATTTATACCAATTATACCGTAGCCGGTAGGCTTCGCCCTTGAACAACCGCTTCACGTTGTTGCGCTTGCGTGTTCCGCGTCGGGAATTTCAAAACAGCCTGAGTATAAAATAAATACCCAAGTATAAACTCGTCTATCTCGCTCCTTCATATCTATTTTCTCACGCATATTCCACACAACATAATAATTATCGTTCGATAATTCAACATTGGCAAAAAAACATGGATACAGCACCAAAAAAATTTATATCGCAACCGCTACAAACGATAGGCTTCGCCCTTGAACAACTGCGTTTCATGTTGTCGCACTTCCGTGTTCAGCTTCAGGAATTTAAAACAGCTTGATCATAGCACGCCCCATTAACCAACACACGACGACAAAGTATAACGTAACACAGTAACAAGTCAAGCATAAATACTGTGGCGAATGCGAAAATTGTCAAATGTATCCAAACCGATACCCGATAATAGGCTTTGCCAATATCATCCGCCATATATTGTGTTTGGAGGGCAAAGATGTTTACGGGACACGTGGGACAATACACCGCAACCGGTACGATCAAAATTTGATCTTGCTTTGATCTTCTAAAAAAAATATAATTCGCCGCGTTTCAGATGTAATCATTTCACTGCGAAGGCAACGAAATCGCACGAAAGTTTTGAAATATACCGTAGCCGGTAGGGTGGTAGGCTTCGCCATCGAACAACCGCTTCACGTTGTTCCGCTTGCGTGTTCAGCTTCGGGAATTTCAAAACAACTTGAGTATAATATTCGTTTTTCTTGCTTTTGCGGTTTAATTAATAACAATAATTTTAAATTTTGAAATGATAAAAATAGGAATCATTGGTACAGGGCGGCTTGGCTCTTTTCATGCGGACAAAATTGTCGGCAATACAGATTTTGAATTGGTCGGCGTAATGGATACGGCACAACTTGCACGAGAACAATTAGCCGCAAAACATAACGTTAAATCATTCGATAACCCCGAACAATTGCTTGATATTGTTGACGCGGTTGTTGTTGCTTCGCCTACGTCGTTGCATTATGAGCTTGGGAGTTTAGCATTGCGTCGTAAGAAGCATTTGCTTGTTGAAAAACCGCTTTGTAATAATGCCGCCGATGCTGAAAAATTGGTTGAGCTTGCAAATAAAAATAACACCGTCTTACAAGTCGGTCATATCGAGGAATTCAACCCCGCTTGGCAATCCGCTAAAAAATATATTACCGAATTCGCCGACAATAAGCCTTTCATCATCAACACCACACGGACAAGCGGATATACATTTCGCAGTGTTGATATTGGCACGGTGCTTGACATGATGATACATGATATTGATCTTGTTTTGTCAATTGTGCAGTATGATTCCGCGTTTGTAAAAGCTGTTGGTATAAATATTATCGGCGGTCAACATGAAGATATTGCCAACGCTTATGTTCAATTTGAAGATGGTACAACTGCAAATTTTTTCTCGTCCCGTGTTGCCGCAGTTGCTGTTAGGGAGACACAAATTGTAACTGTAAATGGAAACATCAATATTGATTTTGCTCAGAGATCATTAACGTTACAAAAAATCAATGACTCCGTAAAATCAGGTAATTTTGCACCAGACAAAATTACTTCCGAAACGATTGCTAAAATTCAACCCGTGTTTATGAAAGAATTTTTTGTTACAACTAAAATTGAAAATGAATCGGTTGATGCGTTAGCATCGGAGACGAAAGATTTTGCCCGTGCAATTAAAACCGGCACGCCGCCGCAAGTTACCGGCAAACGCGGATTGAACGCAATCAAATTAGCAGAAAAATTCCTCAACACAATAAAACACAATTAAAACTCACATTGTACATAGCGGTAAAAAAATTACGTTGAGACAAAAAATATGACAGATAGCGAGTCAAATCGAGTTAGCGGAGTGCATTCACGGCAATTGGATATTGAGGTTATTAGTGTGCCGTTAATAATGCCGGAAATACAAGTTGCGTCGTTACCTGTTCGGCAGCGGATGTCGATAGGTTCACGTAGTTGGTTTTTTGACGCGCCGGTGAACGAGATTACATCAACAAGTAAATCAGAACAATTTTCGCCTCAACAATTCGATGGTGATATTGAGCTTGTTGATGAAGATTCGGATAAATTTTCGGATGATGGGGTTGTGTTGGTCAATGTTGATGATTCGCGTGAGTCGAATATTGTGAGTGGTTCAGATCAAGTTGCTGCTGTAATTTTAGAGCAAGAAAATACTGAGCCGATATGTTTTTCTGATCTTGACAAGTTGACTCGAATTCGTGTTCCGCGTGATGCGATCAAGATTGAAGACAAGTTAAACTATATTTTGCAACCTCCGATTGAATCGATATTACATTTACCGACAGTTGAGATGCCGTTTGAGCCTTTTCCTTATCAGCGTCAAGGAATAGCTTTTTTGTACAGTGCGGAGTTTGCGATTCTTGCGGACGAGATGGGGCTTGGGAAAACCATGCAAGCGATAACGACATTGCGTTTATTATTGCGTGCCGGTGAATTGCGGACGGTTTTACTTGTTTGTCCTAAACCGCTTCTTACTAACTGGAAGCGGGAGTTTATGATGTGGGCACCTGAAATTAATGTACAAATAATAGACGGCTCACCGTTGCGGCGTAAATGGTTGTGGCAGTTATCGGGTCTTCCGGTTCGGATAGCGAATTATGAGTTGTTGCATCGTGATAGGGAGTATTTTGATTTGCCGCGTGAGGCGGGTGGGGTGCAATTTGATTTGGTTATTCTTGACGAATCGCAACGAATAAAAAATCAACGAAACGTAACAGCTCAAGCCGCACGGGCAATACCACGCCGGCGAAATTGGGCTTTGACTGGAACGCCGATAGAAAATTCGCAGGAGGATTTAGTTGGAATATTTGAGTTTCTTGCGCCTGGTTATCTTCGGTCGGGATTGCGACCGGCGGAGGTTTGCAATGTGGTTGGCGAACATATATTGCGGCGGACAAAGGAAAAGGTGTTGAAGGATTTACCGCCGAAGTTGGTGCATGATGCAATTTTGGAGTTGACGGCGCGGCAATCTGAAACTTATAATTTGGCGGAGAATGACGGCGTTTTACGTTTGACGGAATCCGGCGATTGCGTTACGATTCCGCAAGTTTTTGAGTTGATTATGCGTTTGAAACAGATTTGCAATTACGATCCGGCAACGGGCGAAAGTGCAAAATTAGAACGTTTAGAAGTGGATATTGAGGAGGTTGCTCAAAGCGGGCGGAAGGCGATAATTTTTAGTCAATGGGTTGAGACGTTGCTTTGGTTACGTATGCGTTTGGAGCGTTTTGGAGTTGTCGAGTATCACGGCAATATTCCGCCGCGTTTTCGTGATAAGAAGATTGAGGAATTTCGTGATTGTGCGGACAAGCATGTAATATTGATGAGTTATGCAACTGGCAGTGTTGGTTTAAATTTGCAATTTGCCGAGTATGTATTTTTATTTGATCGTTGGTGGAATCCTGCGGTTGAAGATCAAGCGATAAACAGAGCGCATCGAATTGGTGCGGCGGGACCTGTTACTGTAACACGGTTCATCACTGTCAATACAGTTGAAGAACGAATAGACCGTGTTTTGCGGGAAAAACGAGCATTGTCAGAATTAATTTTATCAGGCGCAAGAGGATTCAATATGTCAACAGGTCTAAATCAAGATGACATATTCGGACTGTTCAACCTAAAAGCTCCTCAAAAGAAAAAACCTGCCGCATAACTATACTAGCCGGTAGGGCGATAGGCTTCGCCCTTGAACAACCGCTTCACGTTGTTGCGCTTGCGTGTTCGGCTTCAGGAATTTTAAAACAGCTTGAGTATAATGTATAATCGAAATTTTTATCTAATGTCTAAAGCGATATTTATTATTTTTTCTGTTTTATTTCTATTTAGCGCAACGATATTTTGTGCCGAGAAACCGTTACCCGGTCAATTGCCGCGACATATCAGGTCGGGCGGTACAATTTTTCGTACGCTTTTTGACAAGTCATCTGATCTTGACGAGGATGCGTGGCCTGATTCGTGGACGCGGAAGCGTGAAGTTGATCGCAATATTCAATTTCCTGATTATATTGACATACGTATTGTTGAGTATCACAGTCAATTTGGTAATAATTCGTTGCGGATGTCGGTTGAGGGCGGCAGTGCGGCGGTTTTTTCGCCGAAGATAAAAGTGCGGCGTGGGATGTGTTATAAGGTTTCGGCGTTTGTTTCTACGGAAAATATCGTGTTTGACGATGTATTTATTCTTGCGTCGTTTTATGGCAAAAACGGAGGTGAGCCGATAGTTACGGTTCGGTCGGAGAGTATCAAACGAAGCGAGGGTTGGCGTAAACTTGAGATAGGTACTTTTCAAGCGGACAACGATAAAATCGATTCGGTTTCGGTTGGGTTATTGACAACGCAAGGCGAACGCCGCGATTTTAACGCGAAAGTTTATTTTACGAATATTGAGATCAAAGAGAGTCCGAATATAAAACTTTCAATGCCGAATGACCATCATATTTTTACGGATAAATCGGGTATTGAGGTTTCGTGTGTTATGACTGGATTTGATCCTGATCAGGACAAAATCAAATTTATTATTGAAGACCCGTTTGGTCGTTTGGTAGCGAGTCGTGAGGTTGAGATGATAATTGGCAACAGACCGGCTTCACAATTTGTCGTACCGAAAAATGATCGTTGGAGTGTGTTTGAGGGCAGGGCAACATGGTCGAATTTACCCATAAATTCGGTGGGTTTTTATCGTATTCGGGTTGAGACACCGAAGTATTACAAGGACAGTTTACGGCTTCCGACGGACATTTTTTTTGAGGATTCGTTGCGGGACACGGTGCCGTTGACGTTTGTTGTCATTGAGCGTTCTGCGGTTGTGCAAGATGGTGTTTTTGGTTGGAATCTTGACGGGTGGAATTTGAATGAGATTTATGATCGGCGTTTACAATTGAGTTTATCTGGAATTTCCAAACTTAAAATTCCTGCTTGGATAGCTGGCAGCGAGACAGAACGAAGGCAACAATTTCTCAAAATCAATGAAACATTTACACCGCTTGGGATGCAAGTTATTGGGCTTTTATCACCTGTTCCGCGTGAAATTCAGGACAGAATAAAAATCGGTAACGTAAACGCCGCATCAATTTTTGCCATTCCGACAACCACGTGGACGGAAGCAATTCAACCGGTTATTCAGGAAAATTCTTTATTGGTCAAGAATTGGCAATTGACGGGCGACGAAGATTTGAGTGTGATCAATGTTCCTAATTTTGCACGGCGTTTTCAAGAGGTACGGCGTAGTTTTGATCGTAGGGAGCTTGGGCTTGGGGTGGGAGTTGCTTGGGACTGGACGCAATCGTTGCCGTCGCTTGCCCAACCCGTAAACACAACTTCAACAACCTCCGCCGCAACAAAAAACGCGGAGCGAAACAGCAATCCGCGAGATTTCCTTTCGCTTTATGTTTCTGATCAAATGACGGCTGATGATTTGGAGCGGAATTTATTGGCGGTGTCGAATGACAATGTGCGTAAATTTATTTCGCTTTCACTTCTTTCGGGTGGTGCGTATGATTTATCGAGTCGTGTTACGGATGTTGTTCGCAAAATGGTGGCGGGCAAGATTGCGGGGGCTGACGCGGTGTTTTTATCGCAACCGGTCAGCGAGCAAAACGGCGTTTTGAATTCGGACGCGACGCCCAATGAAATTTTTCCGGCGTGGCGGACAACATCAATATTATTATCGGGGCGTGAATATTTGGGGCAAGTGAAGTTACCGAACCGGAGTCAAAATTACAATTTTGTTGATCATTTTGGCGGTGATGCGGTGATGGTGATTTGGAATGATTCGGCGACGGCGGAATTACCGGTGGTTGAGACGTTATATCTTGGCGAGGATGTGGAGATTATTGATGTTTGGGGCAAACGTGTTGTGGCGGAGTTATTGGGGCGAGAGCAAAAAATAGTTGTGGGGCAAATTCCAATTTTTGTGCGCGGGCTTGATGCGGATATTGTCAGGATGAGGTTAGGTTTTAAGTTGGGGCGTGAGGTGATTCCAAGCCGAATAAACAACGAAGAGCAAATACCTTTGACGTTCGTAAACAACACAAATTTACCGGCGAATGTTCAATTTTCGGTTGTTGAACCGCGTACGGATGCGTGGCGGATAAAGTCAGCGGAACCTTTGGTGCTTGATTCGGGCGGTACGGGCAATTCGAGTTTTGGTATTGCGTTGAATCCGCAATCTGAAACCGGCTTGCAGAAGTTCAAAATAGATGTTGCAACAGTTGGCGCGATGCCGCGTCGGTTTGCAATTTATGATGATATTTATGTTGGCGAGCGTGATGTGCGGTTAGAGTTTTCATCGCGAATGAATCGTGCGGGCAATATTGAGGTAACGCAAGCTTTTATAAATGATGGCGAGCGTGAGCGGTCTTATGTTTGCAGGCTTAGGGTTCGCGGGCGTGAGTATTTGCAAACTTTTATAATTCGTCAAGGATTCGGCAGGGTTGAATATACTTATGTGATTCCCAATGGACACGAGTTATTGCGAACCGGAGTGAGAGAAATGACTATCCACGCAACACCACTCCCAACCGACCCCACAAGCCAACCAATGCGCTACATAATCCCACTGCTATACCGTAGCCGGTAAGGCGATAGTATACCGCAGCTACGGTATAAACATTAGAAGGGCGTATTTTTTCTTTCCTGTTCGGACGACTATTATTGTTTCGCTTGCTAGGTATTCTGGAGTCAATTTTATATTTATATCTGTGATTTGTTTATTATTGATGTATGCGCCGCCTTGTTGAATTGTTCGTCTTGCTTCGGCTTTTGAAGTTGTCAACCCGCATTCGCAGAGTGCGTCGATAATTGGCAATCCATTTTCTAATCTTTCTCTTGTCAACTGTTTCCCTTGCACATCCAAAAAAATTGACCGCAACTGGTTATCATTCAAATTCGCAATTTCGCCGCCGAAGAAAATATCTGTTGCGTGTCTTGCGGCGGCAAGTGGTTCTTCGCCGTGTACTAGACGGGTAAATTCATCTGCCAAACGTCGTTGTGCGATTCGTTTGTTGGGTTCTTTTGTGTGTTGATCTATTACCGTTTTGATTTCTTCTTGTTGCAAGTCGGTGAAAATTTTCAACATATTTTCAACATCTGCGTCATCAAGATTTATCCAATATTGGTAGAATTGGTATGGTGGAGTTTTGGCGGGGTCGAGCCAAATTGCGCCGGTTTCGGTTTTGCCCATTTTTTTACCGTCGCTTCGTGTTACGAGCGGGCTGGTAATTCCATGCAATTGAAAACCGCCGACACGCCGTCCAAAATCGCAACCCATTGTTATATTACCCCATTGATCGCTACCGCCTATTTGAAGTTCGCAACCATAAGTTTTGCGCAAATACACAAAATCGTAACTTTGCATCAACATGTAACTAAACTCGGTAAAACTCAAACCCGAATCTGTATTTGACAATCGCAAACGTACAGAATCTTTTGCCATCATGACATTGACGGAAAAGTGTTTTCCGACATCGCGTAGGAAGTCGATATAAGAAAATTGCGAGAACCAATCGGCGTTATTTACCAGCAATGCTCCGGTGGTTGAGTGGTCGAAGTGTAGGAATTTGAGGATTTGATTTTTTATGCTTTTGATGTTGTATTCGACTTGTTCTTTTGTTATCAGGTTACGTTCTTCGCTTTTTCCGCTTGGGTCACCGATAGTGCCGGTTGCGCCGCCAGCTAGTGCGATTGGTCGATGCCCTGCAATTTGAAAACGCCGCAAATTCATCAACGGCAATAAATGACCAACATGAAGACTATCCGCCGTAGGATCAAAACCAGCATAAACCGTACGCACCGCCTCCAATAACCAACCCGATAACCCAACATCATCTGTCGTCTGATGAATCAGACCACGCCATTTAAGTTCACTAAATATATCTCGCATTTTTTTTGTAAAAATTTTTTATTGTGGTTAAGGAACATGATGGACAGAAAAGACACGAGGTACATTGAGGTACATTAAGGTATACCGTAGCCAGTAGGGCGATGTCTAAGGGGAATTTCTAAAAACTCATTTTAGTCCTGTAACGGTAGCGTCCTCACTGCCGAAATTCTTCCGCCACTGTTGGTTTTTGGAAGTTCCTTTCTGCGTAAATCAAACAAAATCCGTGTATTCTACGTGCTTCTCTTCCTGCTATCTTTTTTCCCAAATTGGTGTTGTTGGCAGGTAGGAGTTGAATTTTTCGATTAGCTGTGTTTGGTAGTTACCTGCGAAGGTGTTGTTGAAGAATTTATTGATTGCTTCGTCGTGTAATTGTTTCCAACTTTCGTCTTCTGCACCCGGATTTATTGGGAAGAACAGGGCGTTTACGGCTTGGGCGGCTTTTAGGTCGCCCGGTGCGTCGCCGACCATTAGTACTTTATTTTCGCCAAAGTTGCCCAATCTAATTGCTTTTTCCAATGCTTCTTTTTTGGTGCCGGCTTCTTGACCGTAAATTGTTGCGACGTATTTATCAATGTTTTGGTTTTTCCATTCGCGAACAAGGGCATCTTGTGGTGTTGCTGAGACAACGATCACGTCTGCTTGGGATTGCATTTTTTGGAGTGATTCGTTGACGAACGGGAATGGCGGAACGCCTTCGCCGACGATTGCATCGACTGCTGTATTTATTGCTAGCGACCAATCTAATGTTTGTTTAATTAATGGGTTATGTTCGCGTTGTTCTTCTTTGATCAATGCGGGATTTCCTAATTTCGTTTCGCGGCTAATCCAATCGGTCAATGGCGTAAGATCGGGTTTGACCAACCCGCGAGCCTTAACTTCGGGGCGTTCAAAGAGCAATCTCAAGGTCTCTACCAATGCCGGAAAGCGATTGATTCCGCGTGTTTTGGAGTAGAGGTTGACAAATTCGAATGTTTCGCGTGCGTATTTACTTACGGCTTGAAGATTCCAATATTTAACTGTTGCCGGAACGAAGCATTCTTTGTGCTTAAGTTCCATCGTATCGAACGCGCATCCGTCCGAATCTATTCCGATCAAAAATGGTTTAGAAAATTTGTTATCTTTACTGTTAATTTCGTTTTGTGTTATGGTCATTATATTGACGGGGTTAAGTTTGTTGTAATGTGGACAAGTGGGGGAAAGTAGGGGCGTTTTTTTCGCTGAAGCCAAACGAGTTAGTATATAATTTAATGGACTTAGCATTTAGTGAACAGGGGGGAACATTGGGATTTGATTTTATTTTGTCCTCTTTATTTTCTACTGAAGCTACTTTAAAATTCCTGAAGCAGCGGGAACCCTGCAACGCAGAGCGTTAGTCAAGCGTAACAACGTAAAGCGGTTGTTCAAGGGCGAAGCCTATCGCCCTACCGGTTACGGTATCTCTTTCGCAAGCCGTCAAATAACACGGGCAAGTTTCTAATTCAGTTTCGGGAAAATTTTTTGCAACTATTATATTTCACGGGAAGCCTTGTAATATGACGGGTGGTCGCTTATTATTTGGTATATTTTTTTGTGTTATAGCAAAATTTTGCCGTTTAAAGAGCAAACGGCGTTTTATCGCAACCAAAATTTTGTGTTGAGGTATGAGAGAAACTCATTTTTAGTGCCAAATGATATTTTTTTGTTGTACGGCATAGAGGTTGCGGTATTTCGTGAGGTATTTAGGCGATTGTGTTGCGTACTATACTCGAGCTGTTTTAAAATTCGTGGAGCTGATTACGGAAGCACAACAACATGGAGCGGTTGTTTATACTCAAGCTACTTTAAAATTCACGGAGCTGAACACGCAAGCGCAACAACGTGAAGCGGTTGTTCAGGGGCGAAGCTTATCGCCTTACTGGCTGCGGTATAAAAACCGACTGAATTTGAAATTATTGGAAAATTATTAATTTATGGATAGTATTATTGGTTACAATGCTGGTCTTAGGTCTGTGCTTGAGCGTGCGCGTCTTGTTGCGAGGTCTGATGTTCCTGTATTGATTCTTGGCGAGACGGGCAGCGGCAAGGAGGTATTTGCGCGTCATATTCATGAGCAATCGCGTCGGGTGAAGTTACCGTTTTTGAAGGTGAATTGTGGAGCGGTGCCGTCGGAGTTGATTGATTCTTATCTTTTTGGTCATGAGCGTGGTGCGTTTACGGGTGCGGTGGAGAAACGCAAGGGTTGGTTTGAGTCTGCTAATGGCGGGACGTTATTGCTTGATGAGATTGGCGAGTTACCGCTTGCGGCGCAAGTTAGGTTTTTGCGGGTGTTGCAAGACGGGAGTTTTGAATCTGTTGGTGGAACGGGCAAGACGATTAAGGTTGATGTGCGGGTGATAGCGGCGACGCATCGGAATTTACGTCAAATGGTGAATGAGGGCAAATTTCGTGAGGATTTGTGGTATCGGATTTCTGTTTTTCCGATTAGGGTTCCGCCTTTGCGAGAGCGGATGGAGGATTTGACGGAGCTTGCGTTTTACTTTGCTAGGCGTGCGACAAAAAAATTCGGGTTACCTGATATTGACATTAGGCATGAGGACATAGAGGCGTTGGGGACGTATGATTGGCCCGGGAATGTTCGTGAGTTTGGGGCGGTTATTGATCGGGCGGTATTGTTGGGCGAGGGGCGGCAACTTGCGATTATTGATTCATTACGGGAGTTGAGGTTAGAGAATGGTGTTGATTTGGGGGCGGTTATTGCGGCGAAACCGGCGGATAATATTTATCAAGCTGCCAATCTTTTTGCCCAAATTGCGGACAAATACCGCAATAACGACAACACTGCCGCACCAGACGATAACTTAGACAAACAGGCGGAGTCTATTGAAAAAGTTGAAGTTTCAGTGGATGTTGTGATTGAGGACAAGGGCGAAGCGGCAACGAAAAAAACATCGCGAAAAAAATCAAAACAAAAATCCGAAACCGCGAATATTCCCCCACAAGATCAATTGCCCTCAAACGAATCGGCAACTCCAGCTCAAGAAACACAAGACCCAGCCGATGCACAACACGAAGCTGAACTCGCGAATTTCATATCGTTGAATGACATGGTCAAACAACATGTTGAGACGGCGTTAGCGTTGACGAATGGTATGATTGAGGGCAATCTCGGTGCGGCGGCGTTGTTAAAAGTAAACCCGCACACCCTACGCGCAAAAATGAGACGACTAGGAATAGAATGGTCTAAATTCAGAAAAGGCTAAAGTGAATTGCTATACTCAAGCTGTTTTAAAATTCTTGGAGCTGATTACGGAAGCGCAACAACGTGAAGCGGTTGTTCAAGGACGAAGCCTATCGCCCTACCGGCTAACGTGTTCCCGTAAAGCGCAACAGCAGCCGAAGCCTGTGCATTAGGATTATTGTTGCCAATAGTGAGGTTGCCGGTAATCACATTAGGATTACTGCCATCAAGCGCAAGCAAACCATTGTTTACAACAACATTACCATTAACGCTCAAAAATTTGGTTACAAGAGTACCCGCACTTTTGTTGTCAACTGCACTGCCGAAGTTATAATTACCGGCATCGGCGGCAACAATCCCATTATCGGTAAGAACAACTGTTTTACCCGTAGCAACCTGATGATTTAAATTTCCAAGTGTTTTAATGAAATATGATCCAGACGCATATTCTGCATCAGTTTCCCAACGAGTATTCTCTGCGTCAATAACCGTAAACTCTTTACCTTTGTTGGTGTGTTTATTTGTACCTGTAATTGTGAGAGTATCGTTATTACCGCTAGCCAAATCAACACTCACTGCAACATCAACAAAAGGAGTTGCTCCATTTGTAATAATACCGCTAATTTGAACATCACCATCTTTCGTGTCAATCGTAATGTTTTGGTTAGCGGGAGCAACTCCATTAGAAAGAATACCAGTGGCTACCATACCTGTCCCTGTAGCTCCAGTTGATGTGGCAACAATATCTTTCGTTACAGTAATTGTACTTGGTTGTAACAGTTCAATACCAGCGGCACTAGCGACACTTTCGACATTGATTTTTCCAACCCAAAAATTACTACCAGGCACAATGGAGTTGCGAGCTATAACACCGCTTGCATCAGCATTAGCATTTGTGGATTTAACAGTAACTCATGTTACGCACCAGCGGTGCGTTTGATTTTTGCCGCTCGCGACTCCTATCTTTCCAAGCGTAGGGACAACGCTTGCCGTCGCCCTTATTTTTGGGGCAACCG
>JAIRWK010000351.1 GCA_031268995.1 Planctomycetaceae bacterium | reverse complement strand
CTGAAAACTTTGTATTAAAATTATCTATTCCCCCCCCCCCCCCCCATCTTAACATGGAGGTTGGGGTACCAATTACGTTTGTTTTGGATTTCATTTTGGTTTTACCTTTCTATTTTTTCTGTAGTTGAAGGATTTTGAAATTTATAGGTTTCAAAATCCGCGACAAGTTTTCCACGAAGCAAATCCGTACAGACTGATTAAATTTGAGTGTAAACGGATTTTTTGTTGCGGTCGTTCAACGTTCTGTGTTGCGGATTTGCCGCAATTTCAGGAATCTCAAAACAACTTTATGCATGATTTAGGGTTGGCGAGTGAAATCAAATTTCATTTCGCAGTTGCTTATTGACAATCAAAAATTATTGCCAACCAGCATGGTTTCTATCTGATAAAGCCGTCAGGATCAAACAAACAAGTTGACTACGCCAAACTTTGACGAATATTAAAACCGATTCCCAAAATTCGTCAAGCGGGGATGGAAGGAATAACCAAACTTTTCAATACCTCTCTTTTGTAAATTTGTTATACGACATTTTCATTATTAAAGTTATGCCGATAAAAAAATTTTATAACTATTCAGTCAATAGAATTTTTATCAACCACAGAGAACACAGAGTTTACAGAGATAAATTTCTAAAAATTGATTTTATTCAAATTCGGTCGATTTATATCGACTTAAAATCGACTGAATTTGAAATAATTTTTTTGGCAATTTTGGGCAAATAGTGTTTTTAGAAATTCCCAGAGATAAATTTTTTGAATACGAAATAGACGAAAATTTCATTTTCAACTCTTTCGTATATTTTCGTATTTAAAATTCACCTCCTCCGTGTTCTCTGTGGTTATACCGTAGCCGGTAAGGCGGTAGACTTCAGCATACCGGATGCGGTTATTCTTTTTACGGCAATGTTACAACTTCATTTCCGCTTATTGTTGCTGAGGCTCGCCATATTCCGATGTCGATTGAGTTGGGAATGAAATGCACACTGCCGTCAAGATAACCGGTATTGGCACCGTTTACGTGAAAACTTCTTGCCCCGAAAATCCCTACGCCGTGAAAATAAATGTCCGGCAAACGAAAATTAGGTGAATAATAATTATTGTAAGAATTGAAAATCGGCGATCCCCAAAGCCACGAACCGCCGCGATTCGACCGCCAACTAACACAAACATCTGTGTAATGCTTAATTCCGTCCGAAGCAACCTCATCCGTCGAAAACGCAGACGCTCCACCTTGCGATCCGGGCGTTAAACTTCCTGCTGAAATTGGAGTATAGACCCCAGTAACGGAACTTAAATCCGCAGTACGCCTCATTGTCGGTGCGTCGCCTGTTGTGGGCGAGGCACTGTTGTCGCCAAGTCGGGTTTCGGAAATAAAAACCGTATTCGATGTTCCGTCGGTAACAGAATCAATATTGGTTGATGAGTTGTAGTAAAACAAACCGTCGGTTCTATAACGCAAATCAAAATTCGGATAAACTCCACTGCCGGTTGAAAACATATAATTTGTACCATTCGCGTAAACCGAAGAAGAGTCCGTCGCCGTTCCAACGTTGTACAACGCTTCCTGATTGTCACTCGGACAACGAAAAACTTTTGCCTTAACCTTGAACGTCTCGATCAAACTGGAATGGACTAAAGTTGGACCTGAGGGTCCGCCGCCGCTTGCAACCGGAGTGTTAAAATCTATCAACGATGCCAAGGCTTCTTGCTCAATGTACGGTAATAAATGAGCATGAATTGAATATGTTGGAACGGCACTTGCGCCGAGTCCGGGAAATTGTCCATTTGCGCTGTGATAGTTATGTATTGCGAGAGCCCATTGACGCATATTGTTTGAGCAAGACATACGCCTCGCAGCTTCCCGCGCCGCTTGCACCGCTGGTAACAACAACGCTATCAATATACCAATTATTGCAATCACAACCAATAATTCAACCAATGTAAACCCCATCGATATATATATATATGGAAAATCAGGTTTGATGAGCTTTGCCCTTGAACAATTGCGTTGTGAAATTACGTTTACATGTTTAGATGAAATTTCGTAACAGCTTGAGTATGGCAAATTTTTTATTTTTTTCATTTTTATTTTCCTTGTGTATGCGCTCACTCAAAATCACGTTGCCATCAACACGCACAAACCAGACGGTGTATCACGACGAAATTTAAGCAAGCAAATTTAAATTATAAATATTTGATCAAAACGAATTATTAGCGCAACAAAAATACAAATTTGTGCAAATTCAATTTGATATTTTTTACACCACAGCTGTTATGTTTAAAACAGTTACGGGTATATTATTGAGACTTGTACTGTTGCGGACAATTGATTATGCCAAACGCGAGCCGACAACCGCCGCCGCACGAAATTATCCCACACAACAGAAAACACAACACCAAAAGTCCACCGACGTTATACCGAAGCCGGTATGGGCGGTAGGCTTCGCCCCTGAACAACCGCTTCGCGATGCTACGCTTGCGTGTTCAGCTTCAGGAATTTCAAAACAGCTCGAAGCATAATGGCTTGTGTACAAAACAAAACATCTTTCAAGATCAAACCGCGAACGGCGGCGCACGACAAGAAGGCACCCCGCAAATAAATAGCGATTCCTGCAATTTAGAAACTAAAACTAACTCCGGTAAAACATCGACAACTTCAACCACGCCCGCGTCAAAAGCAAACAACGGAATAGTTGTACAAATAAATTCACATACCGCACATTCTTGATTCGAACTGTCGGCATGAATACCGCTGTACGAATATGAATGCGCCGGACAAGAATCAAATGCCGCGTCGTTACAAATTTTAGATTCGCAAATTTTACCATCAAGGACATTGTGATGAATGTGCAAAGCTGGCAAAAGAATCAGCGCATAGACATAAATCAATAACGATAACAAACCAGTTATCTGTTGAATTGTCTTGCTGAATGTTTTTTTCATTGCACCGAAAAACTGTTAGTGAAACAGATGAAATACCGACGATAAACCCAATCGCCAACGCCCCGAACCAAAATTTCAACGGAGGTCAAAGAGTATAATACACAATCCAAAAAACGTCAAGAGGGAATCGAAGGAATAACAAAACTTTTTAGAAATATTTTCCTTTAATGACCGTAAATGGCAATGAGACATTGGAATATACCGTAGCCGGTAGGGCGATAGGCTTCGCCCTTGAGCAACCGCTTCACGTTGTTACGCTTGCCCAACGCTCTGCGTTGTAGGTTTACCGCAGCTTCGGGAATTTCAAAACAGCTTGAGTATAAAAAGAACCTCTACCACTCTTCTCTTTTCAATCATTTATGCCTTTTGTGTTAAAAATTGAAAAGGTTGTTTTGTGGAAATTTTCCAAATTCGCTTCAAAAAAATATTTGTGAGTGGCTATTTTTTTTGAAGCGACTTTATAAATTCTTTTAATTTTTTGCGGTGAGTTTCACAATGCGGAGCAGAATGATAATCATAACCGGACGGCGTAATATAAAACGTTTTTGGTTCTTTGGCATTATCAAAAAGACGTTGTCCTTGCGAAAACGGTACAACATTGTCCGGTTTCCCATGACTAATAAACACCGGACATGTTACATTGCCAATCTTTTCAACAGAAGCTAACCGCTCACGTAACAAATAATTCGCCGGTAAAAACGGAAATATCTTACGCCCCATATCACCCAACGAAGTAAATGAACTCTCAACAATTAACCCCATCGCCCCATCACCCGCCGCAATATCCACCGCAACACTTCCACCAAGCGATTGACCATAAACAATAACTTGCTCACGCGAAATCCCATCATGCGCCGCCAACCAATCCCGCGCCGCACGCCCATCGTCAAGAATACCCTTTGCCGTCGGATTGCCTTCGCTCTTGCCGTAACCAGCGTAATCAAAAATCAATACGTTGCAACGTAAATC
This sequence comes from Planctomycetaceae bacterium, assembly GCA_031268995.1. Taxonomy (GTDB): domain Bacteria; phylum Planctomycetota; class Planctomycetia; order Pirellulales; family Thermoguttaceae; genus WRKP01. Next base: position 6,265 of record JAIRWK010000351.1, on the reverse strand, counting down.
CCCGCTCAACTGTAACGCAAAATCAACCAAATGAGAAATATTTTCAGCATTGCCATGACAATACAAAATAGAACCTTGCGTCGCGTTGTTCGGATGATTCGAATCGGCAAGCGAATCAGAGATGAGTTTTTGAACTTTTTGACATTCAAAATATCGACCGACTAATAACTGATTTTTTGTATTACGAAAACTAACCTCTTTAGAAACATTATCAGTTTTGTCCCACGATCCCCAATCGCCTCTGGGAAATTTAGGCGGATGAAACGCAAACTGCTCCGCAAGAAAATCCGCCCGACAACCAACTAAATAAATCAGAAACAACAATACCCCCAATAAAAAATAAAACATCCAAGAACCTTTTTTCTTTTTATTCTCTCGATTTTTCATAGTAATAATTTTGTATACCTAGCCGGTAGGGTGATAGGCTTCACCCTTGAACAACCGCTTTACGTTGTTGTGCTTGCGTGTTCAGCTTCAGGAATTTTAAAGTAGCTTCAGTATAATGGTAATTTTATTTCAGGACTATGTCTAAAATATAATCCGCAAAGTTTTTTTATTTTTTGGGTAACTGATTATTTGAGTTAATCTCCAAACCAACCGGACAATGATCACTGCCGTAAATGTTCGGATAAATTAAAGCGTCGACAACTTGCGGGAATAAACGTTGCGAGACAATAAAATAGTCAATTCGCCAACCAACATTGTTATTACGTGCATTGCTTCTGAAACTCCACCACGTGTATTTGTTCGCGTCGTTGGGATAAATTGCTCTGAACGTGTCAACAAAACCCGCGTCTAATAATTCTGTAATTTTGTTGCGCTCTTCGTCAGTAAAACCGGGGTTGCCTCGATTCGAATCAGGATGATACAAATCTATCTCATTGCGAGCAACATTGAGATCGCCGCAAATTATTAACGGCTTGACCCGATCAAGCCCCGATAAATAAACACGAAACGCATCCTCCCACTCCATCCTGTAATCAAGACGCACTAAATCCTGTCTCGCATTAGGCGTGTAAACATTGACCAAAATAAATTCCTCAAACTCCAACGTAATCACCCGCCCCTCTTGATCATGCTCATCTACGCCAATCCCATAACTCGCCGACAACACCTCAAGACGTGTAAATATTGCTGTACCCGAATAACCTTTTTTCGTTGCGCTATTCCAATATTGCGTGTAGCCGTGAATATCTATTTCGGCTTGACCTTGTTGCATTTTCGTTTCTTGCAGGCAAATCACATCCGCACAAAGACCACCAACCGAATCCAAAAATCCCTTCGTCAAACAAGCACGCAACCCATTCACATTCCACGAAATCAATCTGCTCCGCCGATTATCATTTTCGCTAACTTTAGACATATTTATTTTTTGTAAAATTTATTGCAATGCACCTCTTAAAATCAGCACGCAGAGGACGCAGATTTTGAGGGATATTCGTAAGATCAAAAAATAAAATCTGCGTTATCCGCGTGCAAATGCTCTTTGCCACTTATCACAGATCATTTTCGCAAATTATAAAGAACAGTCAATATATACTCATCGCACTATGAAATTCAGTTTTTATTTTTTGACAGGATATACTCAAGTTGTTTTAAAATTCCTGAAGCTACGGTAAACCTGCAACGCAGAGCGTTGGGCAAGCGCAACAATGTGAAGCGGTTGTTCAAGGGCGAAGCCTATCGCCCTACCGGCTACGGTATAGCACGCAGACGACGCAGATTTTGGGAGAGATTCGCAAGATCAGAATAAGGGAATTTTTAAAAATACCATTTGTCAAAAAATGCCAAAAAACAAATTATTTCAAATTCAGTCGATTTTCAGTCGATATACGACCGAATTCGACGAAAATCAATTTTTAGAAATTCCATAAAATTGTTTTTGTCGGCTTGATAGGAATGGGATATTGTGCTATACTTTTCGCGTCTCAAGTGTAATATTGATGGCAAGACTTGCCGATTGTATTTTAAAATTCCTGAAGCTGGACACGCAAGCGTATACTCAAGCTACTTGAAAATTCATGGAGCTGAACACGCAAGCGCAACAACGTGAAGCGGTTGCTCAATGGCGTAGCCTATCGCCCTACAGGCTACGGTATAACAACGTGAAGCGGTTGTTCAAGGGCGAAGCCTATCGCATTACCGACTGCGGTATATCGGTTGTGATACGAATTGATCATTTGATCTTTAACCTGAACTAACTTTAACCAAATGGCAAAAAAGCTAAATTTTATCAACATCCTCAAACGTAAAGGACTCCTTAGCGATCAACAAATTACCGAATCGCACGAGATGGCTCAGTCAACTAATATCAGTATTAGTGAGGCGATCTCAAAACTTGGATATGCCAGCAGCGAAGAAGTTGCTCGTGCAACTGCTGAGGAATTTGGTTACGAATATGTTGACCTGAAAAATCTGGTTATTCCGCCGGCGATTATTGAACTTGTTCCCGAATCAGTTGCTCGCGAAAATCAAGTTTTGCCCTATCAGCTTGACGGTGATGCATTGCGTGTAATTACCAGCGACCCGAATGATTTTGAGGCATTTGATAAACTACGTTTTATTCTGCATCGGACTATTGCGCCTGTTCTTGCAACACGCGAGTCAATACAAGAGTCAATAAATAAACACTACAAACAAAACATCGGTGAAAGCGCAGACTCCTTGATTCAGGATATGACCGACACCAAAATTGACTTCACCGAAACCGACGCAATGAGCGCAGCCGAAACAGCAATTAACGCCGCCGATAGCGACGCGCCAATCGTGCGCCTTAGCCAAATGATAATCGAAGAAGCCGTCCAACTTCGCGCGTCCGATATTCATATCGAACCATTTGAAGACCGCGTGCGAGTTCGATACAGAATCGACGGAATACTTGTTGAACGCGATAACATCCCGAAACGAATTCAAGGATCAGTTTTGTCAAGATTCAAAATATTAGCACGACTCGATATTGCCGAACGGCGAAGAACACAAGACGGACGCATAAAATTATCCGTTGGGGACAAAGAACTTGACTTGCGTGTGAGCGTCGTACCAACAAGTCACGGACAATCAATTGTCATGCGAATCCTCGACAAAGATAACATCCGCGTCAACTTAACCCAACTCGGATTCGCTGAACGCGAATACAAAAAATTCGTCAGCCTAATCCGACGACCAAACGGAATCATCCTCGTAACAGGTCCAACAGGATCAGGTAAAACTACATCTTTATACGCGGCGTTGAACGACCTCAATACTCCCACACGCAAAATAATAACCGCCGAAGATCCTGTTGAATATTATTTGCCCGGTATAAACCAAGTTGAAATTAAACACGCAATCGGTCTTGATTTTGCAAGAGTTATTCGCGCAATGTTACGTCAAGCACCAAATATAATTCTTGTTGGTGAGATGCGTGATCTTGAAACGGCGCAGATGGGTATTCAAGCGTCGTTGACGGGGCACCTTGTGTTTAGTACGTTGCATACGAATGATGCGCCGGGCGCAATTACGCGGCTTGTTGATATGGGAGTTCCGCCTTATTTGGTTTCAAGTTCGGTAATCGGAATAATGGCGCAACGATTAGTACGAACAATTTGCCCAAAATGCAAAAAACCTTACGTACCATCCGAAGTAGAATTGCACGAAGCCGGCATAACAAACGATCAAGCCGCAAAAGCAACTTTCATGAAAGGCAAAGGTTGTAGTCATTGCAACAAGTCAGGTTATCGCGGACGTATGGCAATTTTTGAATTGTTGATGATGACACCAAAAATTCGAGAAATGACATTCCAACAAGCAAGCACCGTCGATATAAGAAAATCAGGAATAAAAGAAGGAATGGTTACTTTATACGACGACGGAATAATAAAAGTCTTAAAAGGCTTGACAACAATCGAAGAAGTAATGCGAGTCGCCCGAAGCGTAGAAGGCTAAAACAACTAAAAATCGGCACGCAGACGAAGCAGATTTGGAAAAGATATTCGCAAGATCGGAAAATAGAATCTAATCCGCGACGATCTCCCTCAAATCTGCGTTGTCTGCGTGCCGACTTTTAAAGCAAGCCTTGCCTCTACATGCGTCTGAATCTTTTGTCTAATTCATCGCGTGTGAAAATTAAAGAAGAAGGACGACCATGCGGACAATGATGTGAATTTATTTCGGCTTCGGCTTGTTTGATTAGATTTGCAATTGCGTCGGCTCTCATTTTTTCTCCGGCTTTAATTGCTGCTTTGCACGCCATGCTGTGCAACATCTCGTCCAATAATACCATCGGATCTGGCTTCGTCCCGCTTCTCAATAACGGCTCAATCAACGACAACAAAATCTCCTCAGCCCGCACACCAAAAATAATCGACGGCAACGAAGAAATAATCACCGTATCGCCGCCAAAAGCCTCAACTTGTAATCCCAAATCCGCAAATAAAACAAGATTGTCCATCACAACCGAAAATTCCACCGGACTAAGATCAACCGGAACAGGAACCAATAAACGTTGCCTCTCCAGCTTGCCGCCGCCAATAATTCCGCCCATCAACTCTTTAAGTTGCTCATACAAAATCCGCTCATGCAACGCATGTTGATCAATAATCGCAATACCATCAGCAGTCTCCATCACAAGATACCTGTCATGCATCTGAATAACCGCTCTACCCGAAGGAGAATACGCAATATCACCATTTGTTAAACCGGAACTCACCACATAATCATCAGAGCTATCGGCTTTGCCCAAATCCGTTGAAACACCAACTCCGCCCGAATCTTGCCCAACACTTCCTCGACCAATTTCCGCCCCAAACGAATCGCCGAATCCACCGCGATCATTTGAATCACGATTGGAAAAAGAATCAACACCAAAATTTGAACCGCGTCCCGAATTGCCCTTGCCCCAAAAATCATCGTCGACATTAACTCTGCCGGAATCAAAACCGTGTCTCAGCGAATCGCCCGATTCGTTTGATCCATTCGACGAAGCCGGAAAAACTAAATCACTAGCCGCTCTACGACGTTCCTCCAATACCTTCGGATCAATCGCATATTCAGGACTTTCAAGATCAACAGCAAACCGCGAATCATCACCATTGACATTACCATCACCATAATTCGAATTCACCGAACCCGATTTGATCGAATCAATAACAACTCGCTCTTTAAGATCAGTTTTCATGAACTTGTTCCGAATCGCACCAAGCAAACCCGAATAAATACGATTCGAATCCAAAAACCTAACCTCCAACTTCATAGGATGAACATTGACATCAAACTTGTCCGGAGACATCACAATATTCAAAAACACAATCGGATAACGCTTCTGTACCAATAAACCACGATACGCTTCCATTAAAGCATGTTGCAACGACCGGTCGCGAATAAATCTGCCGTTGAGAAATAAATATTGCATCTTATTGTTTACCTTGCTTTGAGACGGCAACGAAACATATCCCTCAATCCTAACATCACCATCCGATTGCCCCACAACCTCCACCATACCATCGCCAACATCATCATGAAAAAGCGATTTTATCCGCGCCAGTTTGCTCTGATTCGCTGGCAAATCATGCGTTACCCTGCCGTTGTGCCGCAACACAAAATGAATTTCAGGATGCGGAATCGCTAACCGCACAAAAACCTCCGTAACATGAGCCATCTCCGTGTTGGGACTTTTCACGTACTTTCTACGAACGGGCGTGTTGAAAAATAAATTCTTGACCTCAATCTGCGTCCCAACCGGCATCCCACAAGGAACCGGCGCAGAAATTTCACCGCCGTTACAAGTTACCATCCCGCCGCTAGATTGACCAACCGCACAACTCTTCAACGTAAGGTGACTTATCTCCGCAATCGACGCTAACGCCTCGCCGCGAAATCCAAATGTTGTTATTTTAAATAGATCGTCCGTGTCTGTTATTTTGCTTGTTGCGTGTGGTTTGAGGGCGGACAACAGTTGATCTTCCGCGATCCCAACTCCATCGTCAATCACTTGCAGCAAACTCATACCAGCTTGCTCAACAATCACCTCAATACGCTTCGCCTCCGCATCAATAGAATTTTCCATCAACTCCTTGATAACACTCGCCGGACGCTCAATAACCTCACCCGCAGCAATCTTGTTGATCATACTCTGAGGAAGAGAACGAATAATACGTGTATCTGACATATAATAATTTAATAACTCATGTTACGCACCAGCGGTGCGTTTGATTTTTGCCGCTCGCGACTCCTATCTTTCCAAGCGTAGGGACAACGCTTGCCGTCGCCCTTATTTTTGGGGCAACCG
>JAIRWK010000212.1 GCA_031268995.1 Planctomycetaceae bacterium | reverse complement strand
TAGTTTCCCTATTCAACCCAAACCTAACCGCTTTCGGCTATTTTTAGGGCATTTTTACACAAAAAGTCCTGTTTTGAGGTGCATTTTCACCCAATTTTTACCCGAGTGCGTAACATGAGCTGTAATCTCGAAGTTACATATTAAATCGAATCTAATCGGATTAATCCAGACATACAACGGTCTGTGAGAATATCTACGTTTTTAATTTTTTTGTAACTATTCAGTAGCCATCAAGTGTTTATTTTATAGGGGGTTCCAATATATCAAAAACAACTATTTTCCACCAGACAATATTGGTGTAAAATTGGAAATGTTTAATATAAAATGATTTACGAATTCTGGGTTTATTTTGGCGACATGCTCAAAAAACGTAATCCACTTAAATTAAACACCTTACATACTACTGAATAGTTACATTTTTTCGTAAAAATTCTGTAACCATCCAGCCGAAATGTGGCCATTTGTTTTTTAACGCGAAGTACGCGAATGTTTGTTTCTTGCATAAATTCACGAATATTCGCGTTGAAAAAATAACAATTGTTGAAAAAAACAATTGCAATCGACAGAAATAGCTACAAAAATTTAAACGTGGTTCAACTTTTTAACGTTATACAAGCTCACACCCCCCAACCGAAAATAGTTGTATATCGTTTTGGGAGAACAACTACCTGGCAGAACGAAGTTGAATTGCATGGTGATATGGATTAGGAAATTTAAAAACAGTTCCGATCCCCAAGCTGTCTTCTTCGTTCACAATAATACCGAAACGTCCCTTCCCATCGGGTGCGTTAATTCCGGCTACACCACACATCGACACGCATTTGGCGGTACAATTATCGGCAAGCTTACCAAGTAGGTTATAAAATGGAACAAGGGGAAAAGGATCCAAAATGTCTTTGGTTTCATCTAGTACTGTTTCGGCATTGTCAACGGTAACTGGGTAAGATTTACTCGCAGAGAACTTATGACCATCATCATTGCGAAGTTCACCAGGTCTCGTCACCAAAGCTGTTAGATTACTTGGCATTGGCTTTTTGGGGTAATAACCGTATGCATGACCGGACAAATCCTTATGCGTTTGGGAAGAAAGAAGCGATTGGTCAACCTCACATTTCCAAAACGAATGCCCAATAAAATCGTGGTTAGGATTTTTGGGATCATTCATAACGGTCACAGGCACCTTGGGTATCGCAATCCCCAACAATATATCTTCAAGAAAAATAATTTTGTCTGGACTCTTAGCATAAACGGTCAAAGTCGCAACAACAACAACCTTCATGTTTATAGAACAAGAACCTGACAACACCGAGCCATCTACAAACGTGATAGTTACACTTAATTTGAGCGAATGATTCCCTGCTTGAGGAAACTTTGCGCTGGAGATTATGTTTGACAGCAAATATCTCATGGTCACTGCTGCAGATTTTTTATCTGAAGAAACAACCATTATATCAGGATTGACACTTACTATTAACCTGTGTTCACAACCCGTTACAGTATATTCTATTGTTTTAACTTCGGCTGGAACTTCCTCTATTCGTTTATTTTGACTGAACAGAGACACCGTAAAGTTAAAGTTTACTTTTTCATTCACTGCCGCCGGATTAGGATATGCTTCGGGTTTTCCCTTGCCCACAATGAGGTTAAAGTTATCACGATACGCCGCGTTCACGTAACTTGAAAAACATACCGAAAACATAGCAATCGCAATGACAAACACGCGATACAAATTGACTAATTGAGACATTTTTAGTTCCTTTCTGTTTGATTACCAGGTTTGTTTTGACCTGTTTTCCTCGAAAAATGGACCATAGTTTGAATCTTTATTTTCAAACTCCTGAAAGTGTTCCCGCCCAAGTCGGGTTCGTTCTTGCCAATTATATTGACCATATTTTAATTTTCCAAAATTGATTTTGTCCTGCAAATTGAACATTTGGATTTCACGCAACATCTCTCCGACATCTGAGCGAATACGTTTCTTGTCCGAACCGCACAGCCCTTGAGGGGCTTTAGGTGAATTCGCGTCAAGTCTAACAAAAGTGCGAATCAATGGCAATAGGGTACGGCGGGCGGTTGGAAAAAATTGTACCGCATTGGAATCCCGCAGACAAAATAAATGATCCATTGTTTTAATTCCCCACCAAAATTCCTCGTTGATTTCAGTTAATTCACTTTCCCATGCGGTTGGTTTTCGGGCGGGCGGAGGCGGATCGAAAAACTTTTCTAAGCTTATCGGTTCTGCCGGATCAAACATTACAGAGCTAACAATAGTGTTAAAAGAGTAGGACGCATTAACCTGAATCGTTACTAATTCTTTTTGTTTCACTTCAACATAAAATCGTTTGTAAACGCCGCCCCAAAAATCACGAACCCGTAATTTTTCTCCATTGGGTGCCGCCAAAAATTCTTTTTCGGCATTAACGTTTTTGCTGCCAAGCCGTACCAATGTTTCTCTGGGAATACTCCCCGTCTTGACCGTAACAACATAGTCTCGAAGTCGATTATGACCTTCGTGTCCATCTTTGTTAAAAAAATAAAGAGAGACAACATATTTTCCCGGCGGTACAGAAAAAGTTCCATAAACATGCGGACCATCAAGAGACATGGGATACGCTTCCTTGTGGTCATCCCATTCCGCCTGTTTACGACCGCCAAGATTTTCACATTGCATCACACGTTTATCGTCAGATTCAATCCAGTGAACCCAACGGCGAATGACATCATCTTTATTCTTGTAATTTCGACCAATCCATGCCGCCATTTTCATTTCGACAGCACGATAGCCGCTGAAGAAATCAAGTCCGCCACCTGCCTGTGCGCAAAGCACCGCAGAATGCAGACCATATCTATCAATCCAATCGCCTTGTGTTCGCCAATCGTCATTGAGAGTTAGGACGTTAGGTTGTTTAGATGGTCTGCGAATTTTCTGGAATTCATAGTACATTGTACGCAATTCTTCCGCTGTCGGCGGTTTTATTTTTGAGGGCAATTTTGGGAAATTATTTTGCGCAACGGAAAATATTTTGTCTTTATTAAATCTTGTTTTTAGCGGTTTGCGGTCAACTAGTTTATACGGCTTGATTGATTTGACAATTCCGCCGCCGTAAAAGCCGACTAAATAATCGCCGCCATTAAGACATAAAATTTTCGTTACAAAATTGTCGGGATAACCCATCGCCTTTGGAGTGCCGTAGGATTTTTTACCGGATTGTTGATCGGCAACAACCGTTCCGTTTTGCCTCGTTCCAATCCAAATTACACCTTGTTCGTCTTCCGCTAAACAAGTCAAATGATCTTCCGGCAACAATTGACTCATTATTTCTTTTGGTGCTTCTTTCCAACCTTTCGGCGCACCTCCGTAAAGTCCGCGAACCTTGTTGGCGTAATCTTTGCCGCGCCAATATTCTAACTTCGTTAAACTTTCATTTACCTTGACAAGCCCCGCATTTGTTGCAATCCAGATTGTTTGTTCGGCATCATTTTTTGTTACAATAATATCGTTGATCAAGTTTGACGGCAAACCAGAACCCACCGGCGTAAGCGGAACAGGGCTACAATTATTTTGACCAAACCGATCCGGCGCAACAACATTTTTAGCGTGTTTGTAATCGCCTTTTATGTTGCGGTTAAAAATTACCAAGCCGTGACATTGCGTGCCGACAATCAACGTTCCATCATTTTTAAACGCAAGAGTCGACGCTTGATCTTCAAGCAATCCATCTTCGCGTGTAAAATGTTCCCAATCGTCTGCGTCAATTTTGTACCGAGAAATTCCTGCCGAAGTTGCCATCCAGACAGCGCCGTCTTTCGGGCAAATTTTTATATCAAAAATTCTTTCGCCAACAGGTCCATCAACAACATCGTAATTTTTCCAATCCTTGCCATTAAAAACCGAAACGCCCGTATTCAAATGTCCAACCCACAAACGACCAAGTTTATCAATTGCCAAAGCGTAACCGTTGTTATCGCCGAGACCGCTTTTTGTCGTGAATTGGGCAACTTTTCCGTCGGCGTTACAATGAAAAACGCCTTCGTCTTCCGTTCCAATCCAAGCTCCGCCTTCGCCGTCATCAATTAGCGCAACAATAAATTTCGCATTCAAACCAGCGATTTTTTGAATAGTCGGTTCAGGCTTTTTGGCTTCGGTTTTATCTTGCGCAATAGAAAAATTTGGCAAGATTACAATTGCCCAAAATATCAGAACTGCCGGAAAAATTAACGTTACAATAATTCGTTTCCTGAAAATGTTCATGTTTCAATTTTCATTCAGAGCCAAACTTCATACCGAAGCCGGTATGGGCGATAGATTTCGTCCTCTGTCTCTCGCTCTTGCAAAAAGATTGTTTAAAAACTCCAAAGCTGAACACGACAAACACTGCTTCACAAAATGTTCACGCACCCAGCTTTGGAAATTTCAATTGCCCGTCTATTGTTCAGCTTAATTTTATTCGCTGTATTTCAATGGACCGGCGTTGATAATATCTTTTGACGAGTTCGATTCGAATTTTGAAAAATTCTTTTTGAACAACCCCGCCAAATGCAAAGCCTTTTTGTCGTATTCATCTTTGTCTTTCCAAACGTTGCGCGGATTAAGTATTTCTACGGGAACGTTTGGGCAGGAGGTTGGAATTGCGAGTCCGAAAATCGGGTCGTTTACCTTTGCCGATTTAGCAAGTTCGCCGCTGTGGATTCCGTCAATTATTGCTCTTGTGTGTTTGATCGACAATCTACTTCCGACACCGTAACCACCGCCACTCCAACCCGTGTTAACCAACCACACTTTGACACCGTACTTTTTCAAATTTGCCCTGAGCAACTCCGCATACTTCGACGGATGCCAAACCAAAAACGGACCGCCAAAACACGCCGAAAATGTCGCTTCCGGTTCGGTTATGCCTTGCTCGGTTCCCGCAACCTTCGCCGTGTAACCGCTAATGTAATGATACATCGCTTGCTCCGGTGTCAACTCACTCACCGGCGGCAAAACACCAAACGCATCACACGAAAGGAAAATCACATTTTTCGGATGACCGCCAACACATGGAGTTTTACGGTTGTCAATAAACTCAATCGGATAAGACGCGCGAGTATTTTCCGTAATCGATTGATCGGCAAAATCCACTTCACGTGTTACCGGACAATAACCGACATTTTCAAGCACCGTTCCAAAACGAATCGCGTTGAATATTTCGGGTTCATTTTTCGGCGAAAGATTTATGCACTTCGCGTAACAACCGCCTTCAATATTGGCAATTCCGTCGTTTGTCCAGTAGTGTTCATCGTCGCCGATCAATTTACGATTCGGTTCTGTTGAAAGCGTTGTTTTACCTGTACCGGAAAGACCAAAGAACAACGAAACATCGCCGTCTTTACCTTCGTTTGCCGAGCAGTGCATTGAGGGAAAACCTTTCTTCGGCATTAGGTAATTCATTATCGTGAACACGCCTTTTTTCATTTCGCCGGCATATTCGGTTCCAAGAATTACAAACTCGCCGCGCTCAAAAGAAAGCGCAACACAAGTTTTACTTTTGACTGATTCCAATACCGGATCGGCTTGTTGTTGACCGGCGTTGAATATCACGTAGTCCGGTTTGCCAAAAGTTTTCAACTCTTCGGCGGTCGGACGTATCAACATGTTTTGCATAAAAAGAGCATGATACGGACGGCAACAAATAACGCGAATTTTAAGTCTGTTAGCCTTGTCCCAACCTGCGTAAGCATCAACAACATACAATTTTTCTCGTGAGTTTAAAAACTCGATTGCAATTGCTTTATTTTTATCAAAATCGTTTTTTGCAATTGGGATATTGATTGATCCCCACCAGACATCTTTTTCGCTGTCGGGATTTTTTTCTACTCTTTTATCTTTTGGGCTACGACCGGTTTTTTCGCCGGATTTATTGATCAACGCACCCGCTGATGAAATTTCCGCATCTTTTTGGCGGATGCCGTCTTCGTAAAGCAATGCCGGCGCGCCGTTGCGATCTACATTAGTAACTTTAATACCGTAAACGCTCAAATCCAAACTCATTAAATTCTCCTAAATTGCCCCAATAATATTTTCGGGAAGGTTAATTGGTTTATTGTTAAAAAGAGCCGTAACAACTCCTATTTTCAAAAAGAGCCGTAACAACTCACTAAATTCAACCTGTTCGCACTTAAAATTTCGTCAACCGCCACTTGCCCATTCTAATTCAGAAAGCAAGATTTTTTAATTTTGGATTGCCGAAAATTCACAGTACGTTCAGTGTACGTGCAAAAAATTTTGGTCAAAATTCGGATCAGGTTTTAACTTTTTGTCGTTTTGATTTACGCAATTTTGAGTTAGCGGGTCTTTTACCGTGATTTGCCTTTTTTTTACCGTGTTGTGGTTTTGACATGATTTAAATTTTCCCTTTACGTTAGTGATTTACGTTATAATTTTGTTTGCTGTTGTCTAGCTAACTGTTTTCTGTTCAACATGTTGGGCAGGCGACTTTACTCTCTAGGATCGCAGAAAATTAAAGCGCGTTCAACACAACATACCCAAATCGATCACCCCCGCCGCAACTCCAAAAACATCCAAGCACCGAACCAAGAAACACGGAGAATTGTATGCAACTTATCCCATCTGTAAAGGGGGAGCATAGAACAACCACTTCACGTCGTCAGAAATTTTAAAAAATCAGCACGCATACGACGCAGATTTTTAGGAGATATTCGCAAGATCGGAAAATGGAATCTGATCCGCGAGTATCCCTAGAGAATCTGCGTCATCTGCATACTGGTTTTTTAAAAATGGTTTTTGGAAGTTCCCATACTGCGGAAAATACTGTAGCCGTGAAATATGATAATTGTTTCAGTGTTATTTGGTAGCTAGTTGCCTTTAAATATCACGGGGACGATTTTTTGTAACGATAAAAAATTTTTTGTTTGTTTCAGGTTGTAATTTTTTTGTCGCAAGTTTACAGATTTATTTTTTTGTCTCACTGCGTCTTTAACATGTTTCCTGTACAATTATTGCGGATTGACGAAGATTGTTCTGCGATTTTTTTTGCGCAAAAGTTTTTACGATAATCGTGTGGTATTTCTGCCTAATTAATTAAAAATTAAAATTTCTTTGGCATTCAAATTGCGACAACACCACACCACGAAGAAATAAACCTCCATGTTTCAGTGTGGGTTGTTGTGATCCTGTTCGGAACGAGGTTTGTTCTTGATGTTTTTTACACGCGGTGGATAAGAATTGTTGACTCCCAAACGTAATGTCAACTTCAACACCTTTAACTGCTCTGCGGTTAAACAAACAATTGAATGGAACAATGACAAAAATTTTCCAAATTTCAAAAACCTTACAACACATCTTCGATACCGTAAATGCCACTCGGTTTGCGCGTTCAGCTTCGGGAATTTTAAAACAACTTGGGCGTAGAAAGCCACCGTCCTATTTCCCACCCAAACATTTTGCCCATCACTCAGGCTACTCAAATTTTGGTTTTACACTTGTTGAGCTTTTGGTAGTGATGGCAATTATTGGCGTACTGATTGCATTACTTTTGCCCGCCGTACAAGCTGTACGCGAAGCCGCAAGACGTTTGCAATGCAGCAATCACAAAAGACAAGTTGGGCTTGCCGTTCACAACTTTCATGATACATGGAATGGACTCCCGCCTTACAATGTCGGATTGGTGAGCGGAGATGCAACATTGGCAACAAATGGTTCTCTAGGATTCTTTGGAATCATTCTTCCTTACATTGAGCGACAAGCACTGTACGACATAATTGCTAACTCATGTTACGCACCCGGGTAAAAATTGGGTGAAAATGCACCTCAAAACAGGACTTTTTGTGTAAAAATGCCCTAAAAATAGCCGAAAGCGGTTAGGTTTGGGTTGAATAGGGAAA
>JAIRWK010000205.1 GCA_031268995.1 Planctomycetaceae bacterium | reverse complement strand
ATCTGTTGTTACATTACCTTTGTAGGTAAATTCTTGCGGGAGGACTTCCACGCTCACAACCTGTTGTTCAAGTATCGTGCTGAGGAAAAACTTAACGATCAACTTGTTTTCCATCAACCTCTTAAACACCGTATCATAAAGCGGATTGGCGATAATAAAAGCCCGAACGCTCTTGCCGTTTTGTGGTTTTGTACTCATAATTATTTTCCTCGTTTAATATGATTATTTTTAAGGTTAAAGCCGTCGTTTGATAATACGAAACGCGAGGGACATTGGGCAAAAGGGACTCTTTGGGGCAACCCCTAAAGTCTCTTCCGTCTCCAAAAATTCCCTTGCGTTTTTGTGTTTATACTGAAGTTACTTTAAAATTTCTGAAGCAGAACACGTAAGCGCAACAACGTGAAGCGGTTGTTCAGGGGCGAAGCCTATCGCCCATACCGGCTTCGGTATAAATTTTTCAGATGAACCGGAATATGATATTTTCCATATCTGCGAACACAAATGATAATTGATTGCGCCCAAGAAAAACGTTCCTGTAAATTTATAAAACGATTAAATCTCCCCAAAAAATTTCTGGTTTCAGGAAATTGTTTCATGCGATGATCTAATTTCTTAACATAATCATTGATGTCAGAAATTGGTATTATGCCACAATTTTCATAATTGAGTTCCAAAGCCTTTTCTTTGATGTTTTTTTCAATATCCATTATTAAATAAAGTGTCTATAATATGCTGTTCTATTTTTCAGCAATAGTTGAATACGTAAGCGTAACAACGCGAGTCGGTTACTCTGGGGCGAAGCCTGCCGCTCATACCGGTTCGGTATAAAAATATTTTATCCATTCATTGTAGGTATCTTGTGCTGAACGGCAAGTGTCTGTTAAGTAGCCTTTGACATTTGCGAACTCTCTTAATCCGCGATAATAAAATTGCTTGTTGTTGTCGTCAATAATTAATGGGACAACATCGTTTCGTAAACATTCGCGGAACATGATTAAGCGACCGACTCTGCCGTTGCCGTCTTGAAACGGGTGAATTTTCTCGAACCGATAATGATACTCAACAATATCCTCAAACATAACTACAGCCAAAGAATCATACCAAGCATTGAGTTTATTGATTTCATTTTCAACATTCTTGGGCAACGTAGTCTTCACACCGCCAACTTCGTTTGCCAACTTTTTCCATTTGCCAACCGCAAACCATTCCTTCGCCGCATCGGCAGTTGATGATTTCAATACGCGATGAAATCCCTTGATAATATCGTTGGAAAGCGGACTCTGAATATTGTCCAGCAAATCATCAAAAGCCGCAAAATGATTCGATGTCTCGATAATATCATCAACCAACACCGCCTCATTTTTATTGAAACCAATCGTGCGAGTTTCAAAAATGCAACGAGTTTGCTCTTCGGTCAACTTACTGCCTTCAATTCGATTAGAATTATAAGCTCATGTTACGCAGAGCCCAAATCCAGCCTTGCTCTAGTTTCCCTATTCAACCCAAACCTAACCGCTTTCGGCTATTTTTAGGGCATTTTTACACAAAAAGTCCTGTTTTGAGGTGCATTTTCACCCAATTTTTACCCGGGTGCGTAACATGAGCTAGTAACTAAAATCGACAAACACATAAAAACGCATCTTGTTAAAACATAATTAATTAAAAAACCAAAGCCCCAAAAATACGCATAAAATATTGTAAATTATTTTGCACACCCTACCTTGCGGGGCTAGGAGGAGTTTTTATAACTTCCCTAAAAATTGATTTTATTCGAACTTGGTCGATTTCTATCGACCGAAAATCGACCAAATTTGGAATAGTTTGTTTTTGGCAAATAGCATTTTTAGAAAATTCCCAAAGGCGACAAAAGGGGACAAAAATATTTTTTCTTGGGATAAAATTTTCTACCAGTGTAGTGTCTCTAACCACTATTCATTTACCGTTAATTGATAACAATTAAATAGTTTTAATTTGTACAAATGTTGGACAAAAAATTTGACAGTTACGAGAATCCGTTAATTAGCCGTTACGCATCTGAAGAGATGTCGCAACTTTGGGGAGCGCAACGTAAATTCAGTACGTGGCGCAATCTTTGGCTTTCTCTTGCGGAGGCGGAATTTGAGCTTGGGTTGCCGATAACGCGGGCGCAAATTGACGAGTTGCGTGCGAATGTTGACAACATAGATTTTGCCCAAGCGGCGAAGTACGAGCAAGAATTGCGTCATGATGTTATGGCGCATGTTCGGGCTTATGGTGATGTTTGTCCGCTTGCCAAACCGATCATTCATCTTGGGGCGACGAGTTGTTTTGTTACGGATAATACTGATGCGATATTATTGCGGGAGGCGTTAATTCTTTTGCGTAATCGTCTTGTGTTTGTGATTGATGGTCTTGGTAATTTTGCGAGGCGTTATCGGGATTTAGCTTGTCTTTCGTTTACTCATTTGCAACCGGCGCAACCAACAACTGTTGGGCGGCGTGCGTGTTTGTGGGCGTATGATCTTATTTTGGATTTATCGGAGCTTGAGCGCAGGATCAATCTGATTCGTCCGCTTGGAAACAAGGGAACGACTGGTACGCAAGCAAGTTTTTTGAAATTATTTGGCGGGGATCATGGGAAGGTGAAATTATTGGAGGCGAAGTTTTGTGAGAAGATTGGTTTTGATTTTCCTTTTGCGATAACTGGTCAAACTTATCCGCGCAAACAGGATTCGCAAGTTTTGGATGTGTTATCGGGCATAGCTCAAAGTTCGTATAAATTTGCGGCGGATTTACGGATATTGGCGCATAAGAAGGAGATGGAGGAGCCGTTTGAGGTCAATCAAATAGGCTCATCGGCGATGGCTTACAAACGTAATCCGATGCGTAGTGAGCGGATTTGTTCTCTTGCGCGGTTTGTGATGAGTTTACAATCGAGTGCGGCGATGACGGCGGCGGCGCAATGGTTTGAGCGGACGCTTGATGACAGTGCGAACCGTCGTTTAGTGTTACCGCAAGCATTTTTGGCGTTGGATGCAATTTTGATTTTGTATGCGAATATTTCTGATGGGATGGTGGTTTATCCGAAGGTTATCAGCAGGAATCTCGGTGAGGAGTTACCGTTTATGGCGACGGAGAATATTTTAATGTCGGCGGTGGAAGGTGGCGGGGACAGGCAATATTTACACGAACAAATAAGGCAGCATTCGCAAGCTGCCGCGTCGATAATAAAAAACGAGGGTGGGGAAAATGATCTTTTGGAGCGGTTGCGGTCGGACATTGCGTTTAGTGGGGTTGACATTGATGCGGAGCTTAATCCGGACGCGTTTATTGGGCGTTCGCGTGAGCAAGTTGACGAATTTATAATTGAGCAAATAACTCCCATCATAAACCGCTACGAAGACATCCTAACAACCACAAAAAACCAACTAAACACAAAAGAAATACGAGTCTAAAATTTATACCGCGTTGGCTGCTGTACTGAAGTCTACCGCCTATACCGGCGGTATAAAAACGCATTAGACGTAGGGGCGACACTTGCGGTCGTCCGTTTGGTGTAGGTTCGCTCTTTGGGTGCAGTTGTTCGATTGGACAAAAATTTTAGATAACTGACAAAAAATTTTCAGCAACAAAAAAGCAACAACATTTATGATGCGAAGTATTTACACAAATACAAAACATACCATTACGGCGTAAGCGAGAAAAAAATATTACGTAACAGATAAAAAGTGATTGCAATTTATGACAATCCGTTTTATACTTCTTGCCTTATGGTGATTGGTTCTTTGGCAACAGAGTTTGGTTTAATCGCGACAGATTTATGTTCAAGGGCGAAGCCTACCGCCCATACCGGCTTCGGTATTTTGCTCGTTTTGCAAATTAGATTTGGTCGCGTTTACACTAAAGCTGTTTTGGAATTACTGAAGCTGGACACGCAAGCGTATCGTCGCGAAGCGATTATTCAAGGGCAAAGCCTACCGCCCGTACCGGCTTCGGTATTTTGCGTTTGATCGCGATGAATTTAGCTTTGGTTTTTGTGCTGAGTTGAATTTAGTTGCGTTCAAATGTGTCGTTTATTGTGCTGTTGTTTTTTGTTTTGTTGACGAGAAAAGTTACAGCGCAATAATTTTTACAAAAACGTTTATCAAATCCAGTAACAAAATTGAAATGGAGGAGAAAATGAGAAAGACAAATTTAGTGTCAAGTTTGGTCAATGCTGAAGTCAATGTGAATATTGACGTTACAACAGATGTTAAGATAGGCAATCAAGGCAAACGGGGGGGGGGGGGGGCAATATGTATCTTCGGAAACGAAAATTCCAAGGTTGGGAATTTTTGTAACGATAATTCTACTAGGTTTTCTCCCAAACCTTGTCTTGGTTTTTTGGCTTTTACACTTGTTGAACTTTTGGTGGTGATAGCGATCATTGGAATTTTGATTGCGTTATTGTTGCCCGCAGTTCAAGCGGCGCGAGAAGCGGCTCGGCGGATGTCGTGTTCAAATAACATGAAGCAAATCGGGTTGGCGATTCACAATTTTCACGATGCAAATGACGGTCTACCGCCGATAACGATTTTCGGCAGCAGAAGTTCGGTATTTGCTCATCTTTATCCATACATAGAGAAAATGCCTCTCTATGATATGATAACCGACCCGTCAAGAGAAGGGTTTATGGTGTTTCCGCACCCGAATATTTCGAGTGGGAATTATGCTGCGGACGCGTGGTTTTCGCAACAATTAACGAAGGAAGAACAAAAGTCGTTTGGTATATCAAGCTACATTTGTCCGTCCGCTTCCAGAAGTGGTTCTATTGTTCGATACCCGGAAACACCCGGAACGTATGGAACACACCATTATTGCGGTCCTTTATCGGATTACATACCTGTCGTTGCTTCCAGATCCGGAACAGAATGGCGTGGATACTCGGTTGTACGTGATAGTGGTTGGAATGGTTTAGGCACTGCCTTATATCTGTCTAACAATTTCAGTCCTTTACGATACTCTGTTTATACTATTCCTGAAGGAACAACGACGGTAATTGAAAATATGAACATTCCAAGCTGGTCGCCGCGGGATAATTTTTCCTGGTGGTCTGATGGAACAAGTAATACCATAGTGATTGGCGAAAAGATGGTTCCGCAGGGATACATTAATGCAGGTTCTACGGCACGAGAATGGGACGGTTCATATTTTGCCGTTGCTCCCAATCGTGGTAGTGATTTAACACAATCGTATCGCGGAGGCAGACCTATTTTCAGGAATAGGGTTCCTGCCGTCGCACCGCGATCATTGGCTTGTATGCAGCTAAATACAAAACCGAGTAGCGGACAAACAAATTGCGATAGTGACGGGACTGACAAGAAATATGGTTTCGGCAGTTCGCATATAAATGTTTGTCTTTTTGTTAATGGAGACGGTTCTGTCCGCAGCATTGAGTACACGATTTCGCCGGACTTATTAGCAAGATTGGCATTTGTTGCAGATCAAGCGGATATGGATTTTTAAGCGTGTTATGCTCAAGCTACTTCAAAATTCATGAAGCTGCGGTGAATCTGCAACGCAGAGCGTTGGGCAAGCGTAACAACGTGAAGCGGTTGTTCAAGGGCGAAGCCTACCGCCCATACCGGCTTCGGTATAAACCAACACAAATCGGGAGATAATGTATCGTCTTTGCTGTCGCAATTACGGTACATTGTGTCCCGCCTACTTTTAATAAATTTATTATGAGACATTTAGCCCTTACATTTATTGCTTGTGCAATAACGATCAGTATTGTGATTTCCGGTTGCGGTAAGTCTGGCACAATCATTAGCGGAACCGTGCACTACACGGATGGTGAACCATTACAGCGCGGCACGGTTGTTGCCGAAAACGGTACGTCCGGATGGTTCGGTCATATTAAGGACGGTAATTTCATCATCGGCGACACGCGCGATTTCGGAAAAATTCAGGAAGGTCCCTACAAAGTGTATATTGCCAATTCTGAAATCACCGAAGAGAAAAACGGCGATGAAATTATAATTCCTACGGTTGAAGCGAAATATACGACTACCGCCGATTCCGGTTGGACTATCGTAGTCAAGAAAGGTATGGAGCCGCTTGAATTCAGTGTAGAAAGACCGAAAACGGGACCGTTTGCGAATAAGAAATAACCGCATCGCTGGTTATACCGAAGCCTATCGCCCATACGAGCTTCGGTATAACACAGCTTGTTCCGTAGGGCGTTGCCCTACGTTAATGCTTGCGCCCTTTCAGGGCAAAAAAACTGTTTCTTCGATTGTTAATCGCTCATGCGTAACATGAGGTAGTAACGACGTTCGTGAATTTGTGCGATGGCTTCGTTGAGCAAAGTTTCTGTCTTTTTTTCGGCAAGGTGTATTTTATTTTTTTGTACCAATTTCCATGATGTGCAATATTGTTTTAAATAAATTTTTATTGGAATTGAGGGTTTCGTTATTGCCGAAAACGCACAGATTATTTTGGTCTGTTATATTTTTGAACATTGGGGCAAATTTTCGCAGGTCGTCTGTTGTTGTTGCAAGTACTTCTTTCCATTCACATTGAAGGGTTTCTTGAGTAATGCCGGAATAGAACATTGCCGCAACTCGTTCCGCTTTTTGCGGAGGAGTGAGCGGTTTATCAATTCCGCCAATTGTCGCAATAATTGCGTCGGACAATTCCGTTTCTGACAGGTCAAGCGTTTTGAGATAATCCGCCGTACTATCGAAAACCGAAATTGTTTTGCCCAAATTAGGATCACGATAAGACCAAAAAGAACAAACGCCACCTCGCTCAACCGCAAAACCGCCGCCATACGCTCCGCCAAGAATTCGAATATTGTCCCAAATATAACCATTTCGCAAAACATCAGTTAAAACAAGAAGTTTGCCCGAATACGCAATTCCGGCTTTTTGGTAGTCAGCCGCACGAACAACATATTGAACTCGTGTCGGTACAATAATTGCCTCGTTGAGTTGGCTGTTGGTTTTGAATGTTTTTGCGGAGGTATTTGTATCCGTATCTTTTTTAATTTGTGATTCAAATTTCTTGATTGCCGGTTCTGTTGCAACAAAATCGTTGTGCGGCGAAGTTACTGTGATGAGGCGATTTCCGCATTTTCCGAACAATTTTCCCGCCGTGAGTTCCAGAAAATGTAGCATTTTTGGCGGATCGGCTTCGAGTTTCTTTTCAAATTCACGCAAGAATTGATAATATCCGATGCCGGACGTTCGGTCTTTGTAAGCGTCAATTGGCGAGAAATAAGAAGCAGCGCGAACTTGTCCTAATCGGTGTCCGCTTGTCGAAAAACGTTGTTCTAACGCGATGCGGCGTTCACGTACAATCTCCTTAATTCGCTCAACATTTTTGAATTGTGTACCCAATATTTCAGATGTCAAATCAAGTCCCTTGTCAATCTCTGGAAGCAATGTCTTAATTCGGATGGAAAACGCGGCGGCAAATTCGCCCGATTTACCTTCAATCGGATATGTTGTTACGTTTGTTGCAATACCGCCGGTGTGAATATCTATTTCACTATTTAAGTCGGCGTAAGTATATTTTTTCGTGTCAAGACGACCAAGCAAATCTGAAATCAACGTCGTGTAAGGAGCTGCTACAGATGGAAGTTGCATTGCGTCGAAATATACCGCGACATAAACGATTTTATTCGTGTCGGTATCAATATTGATTACCGGCGTATCTCCGACAATTTTTTTCGTAAACAAAATCTCTTCCGGTTTTGCTTTGAGATCGGAAAGTGAAAGACGCGGAATTGCGGCAACATCTTCTGGAGCGTCGGGAGCTGATTGACGTTTGACAAGAATCTGTTGTTTCTTTTTGATTTCGTCGAGTTCTGCGGCGGAGAGTGATTTTTTGATTTCGGCAAGTTTTATTTTGAGTTTTTCAGTATTTTCCTTTTCAAGTCCTTGTTTAGGAATCAATGTTACCGATCCGCGTGAATGATTATCGAGCAAGTATTGTTGAATCAATTTTTCAAAATAACCATTGGTCGAATCTTCACGGATTTTTTTGAAAATCGGCTCAAAACGTTGATCTAAAAGCGGGTCAAGATGATGAACCCAATTTTTATGCAATTGCATATTTATTGAGATACCTTTTGAAAAATGGCTACCGGAAAATTCACGCAACTGGAATTCATGTCGATTAACTGCGCCGCTGATCAGTTTTTGATCAATTCCTTGCTCAACAAGTTCTCTTAAAGTTTGATCGACAATTTTTTCAAATTGTTCTTTTTTATTCCGATCAGAGTTTTTCACGATGATTGAAAAGCAAGGTTGTTTTAGCGAACTGTCAAACGACGCGCTGATTTCTCTTCCAACTCCAGCATCCAAAAGAGCGCGTTTAAGCGGTGCCGCTTCGCTTTGGACTAAAATGTAAGCGAGTAAATCCATTCCGAACTGTCGTTGTACATTTTGCAGGTCAACCGGAAGCAAGTAATTCAAACTTAAAAATGTTTTTCCGTCGGTCGGTTCCGTCGAATTAACTGAATATTCAAATTCAAATGACTTGGGTTGATCAAAAGTTTTCGGTGTTGTTATTTCAACGTCAATTGTTTTTCGGTCAAACTGATTCAGATATTCTGTATCAAGAAAATGAAGATGTTTTTTAATATCGCCATTACCGTACAAAAAAATCATCGCGTTGGAGGGGTGATAAAATTTTTGGTGAAAGGCGCGGAATTTTTCGACAGTCAATTCAGGAATTGAATCGGGATCGCCGCCGGAGTCGTAGCCGTAAGTTGAGTCGGTGTACATTGATTGTTGGATTTTACGGTACAAATATCTCTGCGGCGACGAGTAGGTACCTTTCATTTCGTTGTAGACGATTCCGTTGTACGATAATTCTTCGGTTTTAGGGTCAATTTCGTAATGCCAACCTTCTTGCATGAGAATTTCGGGCAATTCCAGAACGCGGGGAAATAAAACCGCATCCATGTAAACGTTCATCAAATTGACAAGGTCTTTATCATTACGGCTTGCAACCGGATACGCAGTACAATCGTCGGCAGTATAAGCGTTCAAAAAAGTTTGAAGTGAACTTTTGCGGAGATTCATAAACGGTTCTTTGGTACGGAATTTTTTAGAACCGCAAAGAGCACTATGTTCCATGACGTGAGCAATACCGGAATCGTCTGTTGGCGGTGTCCGAAACGTAATTGCAAAAACTTTATTGTCATCGTCATTGGAAAGATACAATAAAGAAGCACCTGATTTGACGTGTTCAAATTTCAACGCGGTCGAGTTTAACTCGTTAATTGTTTCAACTGAAACGAGTTTGAATCCGTGAGTTATGCCGCCGATTTCTGTTGGTGCGGCTTCAATACTTATTGTTACGAATGTGAGAGAAAAAATCAAAATTACAAATATTCGACAAAACATTTTTTTACCTTTCATTTAAATTTTAGGAAATCAAAAAACAAAATTACTCTTTATCCTGTATACTCAAGCTGTTTTGAAATTCCTGAAGCGGAACACGCAAGCGCAACAACGTGAAGCGATTGCTCAAGGGCGAAGCCTATCGCCCTACCGGCTACGGTATAGTTGCTATGAAATTCATTTTTTTAAGACAGGATAACATGATTACAGGATAGACAGGATATAATAAAATCCTGCTATCCTGTAAATCCTGTCAAAAAAATAAAAACTGAATTTCATAGTGCGATGAGTATATATTTGGGAGACAACAGGAACATAAAGGACAAAAGGAGACAAATCAAAACCATTTTCATACCATTAGGAAACTTCCAAAAACTGCTTCAATAATACTTTTTCCACTTAAAAACCAACACGCAGATAGCACAGATTTTGTAAGAGGAAGTTCTAAAAAACCATTTTAGTCATGTAGCTTTTGGTAAAATCTACGCAGCTTTCGGTAAAATCTATGTAGCTTTCAGCAAAGGCTAGGCTACGTAGCTTTCGGTAAAATCTGCGTAAAGCGGTTCTAAAAACCAACAGTAGCGGAGCGTCCCGCTTCCGATTGAGGCAGCGGGGACGCTACCGTTGCGGAACTAATGAGTTTTTAGAACTCCCCATCATACTGAAGCTACTTTAAAATTCCTGAAGCTGAACACGCAAGCGCGACAACGTGAAGCGGTTGCTCAAGGGCGAAGCCTATCGCCCTACCGGCTACGATATAACCAAAGACACATTACACAACACATCTTCGGGTTACGGACAAAATCACTGCAACGAATAAACCTCACCATTGCTGATAGTTGACAGGGCCTTCCACGAATCTAACTGAATCGAATCAGAAACCGTGTGAACGCTTCCGTCAACAAGAAGAACATTAACAGCATTGGGATGATAACTTCTTGCAGCTAAAAAACCACAATTCATATTGTACCAAGCGGATGGAATTTTGGAGTTAGGAGCTAAAAAAGCACCGTAGGCGGTATATTGTAAACGCCCGATCATCCACGTCGCACAACGATCAGAATACCAACTTGTTATTCCCGATATTTGTGTTTTCAAATCTTCCGGCGTTGTTGCTGCAAACATCGCAGTATTACCTGCGATCATCAGAGTACGATATTGCCCAGAGCTAACCGCATCTGTATAAGACAAGCCAGTAACATCTGCCGTCAAAGTACTTGCCGTACCGCCTGGTCCGATAATACTTTCCGACATTGCCATCGTGTTACTTGTTCCATCGGTAACTGAATTGAAACTGTAAATATTCGATTGTGCTGTTGCAGTTCCGCCCATTCCTCCCGATCCGCCTGCTGTCCAAAAATGAAAAAGTCCGCCCGTAACGAGTGAATTTATTGCAACTCCGGCACTCGGATTAGTTACTTGTGCTGCCGCTGTGTAAGTAGGACCTGTACAAACTACGTAGCTGTTTGGTGCAACTTCAGTCGCTGTTCCAAGAGCTTTGCAGTTTAACAATTTTTTAGCCGGATCGCTTGGGCAAAGAGAAAACGGTAATTTTGTTCTAACTACCGGATACAATGCTGCGTTGTTAGTTGCTAAAGTATAATCAATTAGGCTATGCAATGCTGTTTGCTCCGCGTATGGAAGTAATAACGCCTGAATGGAAAAACTGTTAGCCGAAGCGTATCCCAAATTTGGAAAACGCTCTTGAGTATCGTGATAATTATGCATCGCGAGTCCCCATTGTTTGATGTTGTTCGTACAACTCATTCTTCTTGCGGCTTCTCTTGCCGCTTGGACTGCTGGGAGTAGCAAGGCGATTAAGATTCCGATGATCGCAATCACAACTAAAAGCTCAACCAATGTAAAACCAAGTTTACTGTTTTGGTTGCTCTTTGTTTTGCTTTGGAGGTCGTGGTTGTGTAACCTAGCCCCCCCCCCCCTGCCTATTTTAACATTTTGGCAGTTTGAGGTCTTTTTAGCGTGACTCCGTTCAAATCTATCTCCTAAAAACAACCGCCCAACTGATGTGTTAATGTTGGCGGATTTGTTTGTTGTGAAATTTGTAAATTTCGACATTTTTACCTTTCTTTCTATAGTTAAAGGATTTCCTAAAACAACGTCTCGCTGCTCCCGACGAACGTTTGAATTGTTCAAGACAACACGCCAGCGACTTTGAAACCGCTTCAAAATACTTCGCCAAAATCCAACAGAAACCGTCTTGTTATTGTAAAAGCGTCGGTTCTCTGTTAAATGATATGTTATCTCAAACTTTTAATATTATCACACAACTTTTTCACAAGACAAGTGGGGGTAGGCTTGACGAAAAAGATTTTTCTTATTGTACCGGCTACAGCATAAAATCACGGTAATGAAACAACTTCACCGCCATCACGTGTTGCGTAACCTCTCCAGATATTGAGCTTTATTGAATCAGTAACAAAATGAACACTTCCGTCAAGCAAAAGCACGTGAACACCGCCGTTATGATAACTTCGCGCGGACAAATAGCCATCTGACCGAGTGTTTTGAACATCAGCAACTCGCGGATTTGGCGGCATGAAAGCACAATAACCGGTCTGAATAGGTCGCCCTATCATCCAAGAGGTACAACGCCACTGGTACCAAGTAATTGTTCCAGTACCGAATTTTCTATCGACGAAAGTTACATCGTCATCCGGTTCTGCCCCCGATGCCCCCCACCATCCAGACGTATATTTGTAGTCAGAACCCGCTACCATATCAGAGAATACACCTGCAAGATAGCGATATTGTCCATCTTTTTTAATTTCGTCATGGGTCAATGTTGTGATAGTCCATCCGCCCGCCGGTGAAATAATTCCCTCTGAAAAACACATCGTATTACTCAATCCGTCGGTAAAAGCAGTAAACGTATAATTTGAACCAAAATGAAAAGTTCCATTTGTTTTTGTTTCTGGGGAAGTGTTACTGGTAGCTGCATTGAGATTTGTATGTTTGGTTCCATAGCAAGTAACATAATTTCCCGGCGCGATTAGTTTTTCGGTTGCGCTGGATGATCCCTTGTACTTAATTAGTTGCGGTGCGGTTTCGCTCGGGCAACGTACCATTGGAGCAGTTCGTTGAATCATATTCTCAATGCCGCTAACTAAAGTAAACGCACCAGCACCTGTAAAAATATTTTGTTCATAGTTGATCAAATCATGAAGGTTCTCATTGTCCATGTACGGCATGAGACGTGCCTGAATGGAGTAGGAACGGTTGTGAATGAATGATGATCCTGCGCTATTAAAAAGATCGCCGTAACCCGGTAGGTGTCCCAATGTTCCTTCATGATTGTGCAAAGCAATTCCCCACTGTTTGAGGTTATTTTTGCAACTCATTCTTCTTGCGGCTTCTCTCGCCGCTTGGACTGCGGGCAACAGTAGAGCAATCAAAATTCCAATGATTGCAATCACAACCAAAAGTTCAACAAGCGTAAAACCGAGCTTGTATTTTTGGTTATTTTTCGTTTTGGTTTGGTGGTTATGTTTGCATAACCCAGCCCCCCCCCCCCTGCCTATTTTGACATTTTGGTAATCTGAGGTTTTTTCAGCGTAACTCCATTCAAATTTTGTTCCTATACCGAAGCCGGTATGGGCGGTAGGCTTCGCCCCCGAGCAACCGCTTCGCGATGCTACGCTTACGTGTTCAGCTTCAGGAATTTTAAAACAGTTTGAGTATAAAAATAACCGCTCAATTGATGTGTTGTTGACGGCGGATTTGTTTATTGTGAAATTCGTAAGTTTCGACATTTTTACCTTTCTTTAATAGTTAAATGGTGTTATGAAAGAACGTCGCGTTGCTCACGACGGACATTTGTATACCTTAGCCGGTAAGGCGATAGGTTTCGCCCCTGAGCAACCGCTTCACGTTGTTGCGCTTGCGTGTTCAGCTTCAGGAATTTTAATATAGCTTCAGGATATTATACTCAAGCCATTTTGAAATTCCTGAAGCTACGGTAAACTTGCAATGCAGAACATTGAGGCAAACTCAACAACGAGAAGCGGTTCATCAATTGCGAAGCCTACCGCCCACACCGACTATTACACAAAAATCATCTTGAAATTATAAAATCGTCGGCTTATTGTTAAATGATACGTATCATAAAACTTTTAACATTATCACACAACCTTCACATCGGACAAGAGGGGGGAGAATTTACGGAGAAGATGATTTGTGCTACACGTAATATACTGAGACTATTCAAAATTCCCGAAGTTGATCATGCAAACGCAACAACATGAAGCGGTTGTTCAACGGCAAAGTTTGCCACCCATACCGGCTTAGGTATATAAAAATTGGTCTTGACGCGAAATTGAAATTTTCCGACAATCCGCAAACAGAGGCAATTTGCGTAATCAAGATAAGGCATTGCCCCGAAATCGTATTATCCTCAAAAATAAAATGAACTTATCGCGTTCAACCTGCAAAGTCTATACCGTAGCCGGTAGGGCGATAGGCTTCGCCCCAGAACAACCGCTTCATGTTGTTGCGTTTGCCTAACGCTCTGCGTTGTAGGTTTACCGCAGCTTCAGGGATTTTAAAACAGCTTGAGTATAATATAACATTGGCTTCAGACGAAAAAATTTCCGTTTTATGCCTTTACAACTAAATAATACCCCTAACCAATGCAAACTTTTAACCGTTACATGATCAAGGAACTAGTGCAAACGTTCCTGATATCGCTTTTTGCGATGGGAATATTGTTTGTGATAGTTGGTTTGGTTCGGGTAGCGATGCAAAAGAATATTCCCCTCAGCCAAGTACCACAACTCGCGTTGTTCACAATGTTTGAGATGTCGCCGATAGTTATACCGATGGCGTTATTGCTTTCGGCTTCGTTATTTTTTGCCCGCATGGCAGGTAATAATGAAGTGATTGCGTTGAAGTCTCTTGGCATTCCGCCTTGGCGTTTTTTGTTGCCGGTGATGGTGTTTGGGGTTTTGGTTAGTTTTGTTACGGTTTGGATGAACGAGATGGCAATTTGGGGGCGGTCGGGGATTGCGAGTGTGATTTATCATGCGGCGGAGGAAATTATTCTTGGCGAATTGCGGACAACGCACAGTTTAACTTCGCCGGATAAAAGGTTTAGCATGGTTGTCAATGGGGTTGAGAATCGAAGGTTGATAATGCCAAGCATTACGATCAAATCAGATGCCGGCGAATCAACAACAATCGAAGCCCAATCCGCACAACTTAAAATCGATTTTGAAGCCAAAGAATTAGCAGTAACTTTGTCCGAAGTAAAACTCAACGTTAATAACAGTATCAGCTACTCTTCCGACAATCAAGTATTTCGCCATCCGCTTTCGGGGATTATGCAATTTGCAGATGACAACGCGAAATTGCGTCCGTCTGACATGAGGTTGGCGGACATTCCGCGAGCGATTGTTGAGTGCGAGAGTGAAATAATGGACAACCAGCGAATTTTAGCGTTCAACCATGCGTTAGCGGCAGCAATGGGAGCGTCGGACGCATGGTCAAGCGAGGAAATTATACGGTTGAACAAGGAAATCGACACACAATTACGGGCAATTGAGCGATTACGGGTTGAGCCGCCGCGTCGGTGGGCGACTGGATTTAGCTGTATTTGTTTCATATTTGTTGGTGCGCCGTTTGCAATTTGGTTGGGGCAAAGGGGCGTATCGGATGGATTTTCAAGTTTTTTCGCGTGTTTTATTCCAATATTATTGATTTATTATCCTTTGTTGATGTTTGGGTTACAAAAAGCGAAACATGGAACGTTGCCGCCGAATTCTGTGTGGATTGCAAATTTGTGTATTGTTTTGGTTGGCATTTGGTTCATGCGTAAGATTCACAGGTATTGATATACCGTAGCTGGTGGGGCGATAGGCTTCGCCCTTGAACAACCGCTTCACGTTGTTTCGCTTGCGTATTCAGCTTCAGGAATTTTAAAACAGCTTGAGTATATAAAAGTTAAAATATATTTTTTCCAAAAAACCGATATTTTCGTACAATTATGCCGATAATGGATCAGATTATCGATATTGAGTTATCGGCGGCGGTTTTGTTTTGTGGGAAAGATGTACACGCAAGCGTAACAACGGGAAACAGTTGTTCAAGGGCGAAGCCTACCGCCCATGCCGGTTACGGTATATGTTTTTAAGCCAAGAGGCGTTTTTTGATGGAGAGAATTCGATTTTATTCGGTATTTTTGATTTTGTTGTCTATTTTTGCGGCGGCGAATCTGACTGCGGGGAGATTGTCCGCGCAACAAAGCGGCTTGTTGCGCACTCCGAACACGAATGATCTTGATTGGTTTTCGAGCGATAGAGCTATTATTCCGGTACCTAAAGCCGGTTCTAATCCTGATCCGTATTATGTTAATCCGTCGGATCGTAGGTACAGGGAGAACAGAGGATTTCGTCAAGTTGAATACGATGAACATGGTCGCGACCAGACAAAACATAAGCCGGAGAGTTATGTTGACCCGTCTGAAGATCGGAATTCTCGGATTCGCAGTACTCCTTATCCGCAAAACGAACCTCGCGGCAATAGCTATGAGTCCGATGATCGTGTTGAGCGTGAGCGTGCGATGCAGCCGCGAAAATATTCTCCCGACAACCAGACGAACACGCAACCGGAGGTTGTCCGTACTGCCAATAGTTATCCGTCTACGGTTGAACGCAATTCGCGCGAGTTAATCAATTCAAGTACAAGGTTTGGCGAAATGCGAGGCGGGGCAACAGATGATTTTTCGTCGAATCGGGTTGTGCCGTTTGGCAGTGCGGGCAAACAAGATATTTCAACG
Source organism: Planctomycetaceae bacterium (assembly GCA_031268995.1). Lineage (GTDB taxonomy): Bacteria > Planctomycetota > Planctomycetia > Pirellulales > Thermoguttaceae > WRKP01. The sequence goes on along the minus strand of JAIRWK010000205.1, from coordinate 2,350 downwards.
CAACTTCCAAACACGCCGGATTTATCGCCAACGTACAAGGAATATTTACCTTTTGTGAGAATTTGTGGTTTAGTGGTTGTGCAAGCGAATTTTCCGTTGGCGGATGTTGAGTTGCAATTGCTCGAGATTGAGAATTTACAACGTGATTTGGGCAATTATCTTGGATTACCTGCGCCGCGTGAGAAGATAGAGCTTTGTCTTTTTCGGGATGAGGCAACTTACATGAAATTTTTGGTAACGCGGTTTTCTAATGCGCCGCGGGACAGACGGGCGTTGTACATCAAAAAGAACGGTTCGGCGGGTGTGGTAATGGTACAACGGCTAAAGGATTTTGAGATTGATCTTCGGCATGAGATGACTCATGCGATTGTTCATGCCAGTATTCCGGTTGTTCCGATTTGGCTTGACGAGGGTTTGGCGAAATATTTTGAGCAATTGCCGCAAGACAGATTCAACGACAATCCGTACCTCAAACAAGTACGTCGAAACATGAAATTTGGAGCGTTTGCGGTGCCGTCTTTATCGCGTCTTGAGAAGTTAGCGATTGCGTCTGACATGGGCGATTCGGAGTATAGGGATTCGTGGGCGTGGGTACATTTTATGTTTCATCATTCGGAGCGGTCTCATAGGATGTTGGCGGGTTATTTGAAGTTGCTCGCGTCTTTGCCGCAGGACAAATATAAGGACAAAAACGGAACGGTCAAAGTTCCAAATTTAAGCCTTTATATGGAAGACCACGTAGAAAACCCAAGACAACAATTCCGAAAGCACTTTCAAAAATAACACCGTGAAAAGAACGCAACACTGATTTTTTTGACAACCGCAATTCATTTGTCTGCATGAATCTCCAACATCCGCGTTATCTGCGTGCCGCATTGCCTCTTCAGCAACAAGTGGTTTTCAAAATTCCCTACGGTTGAGTGATTGATATTTTATTTGAATGATTTTTGGTTTCTAAATTTTAGGTGGTGTGAGATGTCTGAAGTTAATATTCGGGATTATTGTTTAGGGGTTGGCGAGCGTGCTGTGTCGGCGGCTTATGAGATGTCTTTGGTTAGCGGGGCGGTCAAAAATGAGTGGTTACGGTTATCGGCGGAGTTAATTGAGTCGCGGGCGGGTTATATTTTGGATGCGAACCGTCGTGATGTTGAGGCGGCGACGGGTTTGACGGAGCCGGAGGTTGACAGGTTATTATTGAATCGTGAGCGGCTTGCGGGAATTTCGGGTGCGTTGCGGGAGATTGAGATGTTTCCTGATCCTGTGGGCGGAGTGATTGAGTCATCGATTCGTCCGAATGGTTTGGAGGTTCAAAAGGTTCGTGTGCCGTTGGGTGTGATATTTTTTATTTACGAGTCGCGACCGAATGTTACGCCGGACGCGGCGGCGATTTGTGTTAAGAGCGGTAATGCTGTAATTTTACGTGGGGGCAAGGAATCGATAAATTCGAATATTGCTTTTGTGGAGGTGTTATCGGAGGCGGCGGCGAAGGCGGGATTACCGGCAGACGCGGTGCAACTTGTTAGGACAACTGATCGGGAGGCGGTTGGCGAGTTTTTAAGAATGTCGGACAAGATAACGGTTACGATTCCGCGAGGCGGTGAGGGTTTGATTCGGCGAGTGGTTTCGGAGGCGGAGATGCCGGTGATAAAGCATTTCGCGGGCAATTGTCATGTGTACATAGACAAGTCGGCGGATTTGGATTTGGCGGTATCGGTTACGGTCAATTCCAAATGTCAACGTTTAGGTGTTTGCAATGCTGCGGAGTCGTTGGTGATTCATTCGGAGGTTTTGGGAACGGTGTTACCGGCGGTTTTGGGCGAGCTTTGGCGGCGTGGTGTTGAGGTTCGTGGGTGTGGTCGGACTTGTGAGGTTTTTCCGCAAGCGGTTCCGGCAACGGATGTGGATTTTGGCATGGAGTATCATGATGCGATTATTTCGGTCAAGGTTGTTGATTCGATTGGCGAGGCGATCAGGCACATCAATTTTTACAGTGACAAGCACACGGAGGCGATAATTACGTCTGATTTGGCGGCGGCAAGAGAGTTTACGTCGAAGGTTGATAGTTCAGCGGTGGTGGTGAACGCAAGCACAAGATTCAACGACGGCGGACAAATTGGCTTAGGCGCAGAAATCGGAATTAGTACAGACAAGTTGCACGCGAGAGGACCTTGTGGAATAAAGGAGTTGACGACTTACAAGTACATAATCTACGGCAACGGACAAATAAGAAATTGTAACAATTCAGTCGAATGATTTAATTTATTTTTTAAACCGCGAAATACGCTAAAAGAGCACGAAAGGTCGCGAATAATTTAGTTTCGCGTCTTTTCGCGTAAATTTCGTGTGTTTC
>JAIRWK010000258.1 GCA_031268995.1 Planctomycetaceae bacterium | reverse complement strand
CCCAAATTTGCCAAACACACCCAAAAAATAACTTTCGCAATCTCAAGCATGAACAGCGTAAAAATGCGCCGCCGCAAAATATTTGTCAAAATACTCGTCAAAAAATTACTGAACGCACATACCAAAACATTGGTATTTTGTAATTGTTAAAATTTAACAAAATGCCCTGCAATACCGCCAGAAAGTTTTTTATGTGAAAACACAAATCTCCACAGATTGTAATTAAAATAATCAATACTGTCAACCCTAAAATTGTCCTTTGCCCCCTGAAAATGACAAGAGGGGACACAAAAAACATAATGGGAATTTCCCAAAACTGCATAATAACACCTTTTAAAACCAGCACGCAAATAACGCAGATTATTTAAAGATAATCGCGGATCAGATTCTATTTTCTGATCTGCGATACCGTAGCCGGTAAGGCGATAGGCTTCGCCCTTGAACAACCGCTTCACGTTGTTACGCTTGCGTGTCCAGCTTCGGGAATTTTAAAACAGCTTGAGTAGAACATCTACTCCAAATCTGCGTCGTCTGCGTGCTGATCTTTTACAATGGTTTTTAGAAATTCCATTGAGTAAACGAGTACTCGTCCCTTTTGCCCATTAAAATAATTTACCGGCTGCGCTGTTATTTGGCATTTATTTTTCTTTTTCGAGTGATTCGGGGTGTTTTTTTAGTAGGTTGTTTACTCGTTGTTTAAAATCTTCCGGTAATGATTTTATTTCCGGTAAACTGCATAATTCTTGCCATTGTTGCCAATCTGGCAACGTTAATTTGAAATTTTCTAATGAATTGACATAATACTCCAATAAATCCCTCATCTGATCCGCATGTTCATTTCTGCTCAAAAACGATGAAAACGCCAGCATCGTATGCCTAAACATCTCATAATCCTCCAAACAACAATCCGATAACGATAAACGATTCAACATCAAACCCAACACCTCCGTAAACGCTTGACAAGACTCGTCAACCACGCCAATAACATCCATCGCCTTCGCATACGATAATAACGATACAACCAAAAACCTGTCCGCATTTGCCGTGTTGCGTCGAACCATGTCCCGCGCCAAATTGACATCCAACCGATAAACAACACCAGCCCTCTCAACCCTGCCAATAGACAACTCCAATAACGCCCAACGCTGCAACATCCCACGTAACTCAGACACATAATAACGCCACCGATCCTCAAAAAAATCCGTCGGAGGAACTCGACGCTCCATCTCAACCACCGATTTCATACTCTCAAAATAATTGCCGTCAAATTGACGCTCAGACTCCATTGCACGCATCGCCTCCAACTCGCGAACATAATACTGGCGCTGCAAAAATAATTTGTCAAGATCAGCAATAAGAGTCATCCAGCCAATAAAAGATACCTCATAATCACTAATCGCCAACTCCGCCTCGCCTATATCTTGATACAAAAAGCCGCGCAGTTGATGAAAAAACGTATATTTCATAAAGAAAAAAAGCCGAATTATCGGATCATCAGTCGTCTTTTCTTTGGACGTTTTATTGTCGGCTGTTTTATTGTTGCTGTTGTTTTCTGCTTCTTCGTTATTTTGATTGGCTTCGTTTCGCAGATCAAATTTGCGCAATTCGTTATTGTCAATTACCGCACTTTTAACCACTTCAGAAAGCGCAGGATCAAATTTCTTGACCAACTCAATACCACGATTTGCGATGTCAATTGCACCGTCAATTACACTGCTTAATTCTTCTTTAGCCAATGATTTACTTGAATCATTTTGCGAAAATTTTGCGACAAACTCAATGTATTGCGAATAACCAAATAACAGATCAAATAAACGACTCCGGTTGCTTACTTCATCTTCTGGATACGGAGTGTCAATCTGCTTCCTGAAAAATTCAAATCCCTCCACAAATTTTCCCTTCGCAAAATATAATCTCGCAATCTCCACCAACGACTCGCCCCACTGTAATTTTGACCAAGGCGTTTCTGGTACATCGATCTCATCATCCGAAATTGCCCGAAATAAGTTCATTGCCCGCACAATATCACCTATCGCCGCATCGGTTTTATTCAACTCCCTATGCACAACCGACCGCAACGCAAACGCCATTGCTAACTCACTACGAAACTCAAAATTACCTTGCTCAATCGCACTGTCAAGTAACGCAACCAATTTGTCCAACGTCGCAAAAACCGCTTGAAAATCTAACAACGACCTCTGAACTCCCGCCATTTTGCGATACGCTGAAATTAAGTTGGGCAAAATTTCAGGATGCTCGTCGTCATACCTGCTTCTTAACTCCGCTACCGCTTGCTTCTGCAACGTAATCGCCTCAGAAAACCGCTCCTGATCTATCAACATGTTCGCATAATTTAAACGAATTATGCCAATAGAATACGGGATAAAAGTTTCATCATCGTCAACAACCGGTCTAAATTCCGCAGCTTGTTGATATATTCGCACCGCTTCGTCATAAGTTACTTCCGCTTCCGCAATACGTTCCAAGTTGACATAAATATTCGCACAACACATCAGAACATTCGCCAACCCCGTCCGCACAACATAATCCGCCGGACTGCCAAGATGACCATGCCGCAAAGATTGACGATAAATATCACGCGCCCGCTCAAAATCATCCAACGCCGCCAAATGATTACCTTCCTTGTCCAGAAGCATCCCGCGATGTTGATATAGCCCTGTTAAAATCGGCACTATTTGAGGTTGACCGCTCGTTACTATCCCAACAACCGTGTCTATCGCCTCATTAGCATAAGATATAGCATCACGAGTATTGCCAAAACGATCAGCAAGCCGTGAAATATTCATCAACGCCTGAATCAAATACCCCGTGTAATCCGTCTCGTCCTCAAACGACCGACGATCTATACCTTCGCGAATAAATTCCAAACTGCGTTGATAATCAGCTAGTCCGGCAGTTAAATCGCCCGTCTGAATATGAGTATTGCCCAACGCCAATAAAGCCGTAATAAGTTGCGAACGAAATTCATACGAACCCTCACCAACTAACTCGCCCCACCGCCTAGCCGCCAACTCCTGCGCCGCTACCGCCGCTGCATTCGCACCAATACCACTCAATATATCAGACTTGTTCATCAACGTAATCGCAAGCATGTTCATCCCATTGGAATCGTCAGGAGAAACATTTTCATTTATATAACGAATAACATCATTGTACTCCTGCAATGCCGCCTCAACACCTTTCTGGACACGAACAAGTATCGCCTTGAACATCTTGCAACGAACCACCGGCAAACGAAACTCAAATTGCCCCTCATCAACAAGCTCGCCTATTATCGCAATCGATTCATTGACAAGACGCACCGCATCGTCAACCCGCGTACTCTCCGCCGCAAAATGAGATTGCCGCAATAATAACTCCGCTAACTCCGGTCGAACATGCAACTCACCAGACGCAAGCTCTCCCCGCAAACGCCTAACTGCATCGTCAAGCGTCTCTCGTTGTCGATCACCATGATTACTAAAACCACCATACACACTCATAAATCAACTCTCGCAATACCGACAATACACCCGAGCTTTAAAATTCCTGAAACTGGACACGCAATCGCAACATCGCGAAGCGGTTGTTCAAGAGCGAAACCTAACGCCCATACCGGTTGCGGTATAAAATTCATAATTCTTCTACTACCGAAACCGAAAGCTCAGTTACTTTGGCAATGTCGGGTATGGAAACACCGCCAAGAGCCTTCAAATTTTGGGCAATTTCGGTCGAGGCTACCTCGATACCTCTGTCGTAACCTTTCAAATAACCTTCCTTGAAAGCGAACTCCTCCTCTGATTCGTACTCGCGTAAATAACGCTGATACAACGCTTCAGCTTGATTAACATGTTCACCTTCTTTTGGTACATCGTCTTGTACTCCGTCCAGAGCATCATCTGGCGCATCATTTGATAACTTTGTCATTTCACCTCTCTCTTTTAAAATTGGTACTAATGTTACACCGGCTCCAGTATAAAGTATAAAGTCGCACCGTACCGGCATCACTTTAAAACGAATTTAATTTTAGGAATCATCTAAAACGTTTCCAAAATTCGTTTACACACCTCAAGTTCTTTATCATCATATTTTCCTGCATTAAACCACAAAACAGCGAATTGGACAAAAATTGGTACTTTTTGCGTATTGATTGTCGCAATTGATTTTTCTATTTCGGCTTTTGTTTTATCTTTGTCGTAAGTTTTATTTTCGAATGATTCAATCAATTTACGGTCGGCAAAAAATATTTCAAATTGATTTATTCTTGTTTCGAGGATTGTTTTGTTGATGAATTTCGATTTTTCGTTTTGGTTTATTTTTATTTCGTCGATTTTTGATTTCGGCAAGAGGTCGAATCCCGATTCAAAAATCTTTCGCGCAGAACTTTCAAAATATTCTCTGTTAATATTCGGCTTTTTCTCTACCGGCAATTTGAATACGTTTGGTTTTTCCTTGAGTACGCGTTTTAACCATTCTTCGGGATAGGCGGATGCTTCGTTTGGATATTTTCCTTCCTTTGTACGAACGTAACCGTCATTGTGTTTGGTAAAAATATCGGTTGCGAGTTGCTTCCAACGCGCGGCAACCAGTTCGGCTTGCGAGATGCTGTAATCAGTCAAGTATTGTTTGGACAATTCAGGGTTGGTTTTGAAAATTTCGGCAGCAGTTTTTTCAACAGGATTTTGCAAGGTAAAAAATTTCAACTCAAGCTCTTTTTGAACGGCAATAATATCCGGCGCAATTACCGAATATTTCAAATTGGCATAATTTGAAAGCAAGTTTGTTACCCACCACGTGCTGTCCCAAGAAAACTCTCGAATTGAACCGACTGTAAAAGACTTAGGCAACCCCGATATTCCACAGTACAACGGAAAATAACAAGTCAAAAACGAATCGTCAACTCCATACCAAAGCACCCCGCCAACCGGATCGGGCAAATTTGACCGCGATTGAGTTACAATCGAAAATCCCGTTTGTTGTGTTGAGATTGGGCGTTCCCACGAGTATTCGTTTTCGTCGCCCTTGACCTTCCAATAAAGCGGTCTCCAACGTCTCGGCGTACCGTAATTGCCCGCATCAATACCTTTCGTCATATCAAAATCCGTACCTTCATAATTGTCGCGCATAAGAGCCATAATGTCAGCAATAGATAATTTTTTATCCGGCTTGATCGACCAAGAATACGGGGCAGCATTCTCAACTCCGCGATGATAATCCGGCGAAAATTTTTGCGACGGCGCGGCACGATTAAAAATACTCCAAACACGGCTCTCACAGACACGTTTTGATTTTGTGTCAATATTACCGTAGGCTTCATCGAATCGAAACGGTTTGCCTGAATTCGGATCATATAATTTTTGTTCAATTGCAAATTTTCTTATATTGCCGGAATAAAAACAATTATTGGGATCATTTTTTTCCGGTATTTCACCGATTCGTGCCTGATTCGCGTGTACGGAAATTTCGCCGTCAGGAACTCGTTTTGCTACCCACACCGTGTTATTTCCTTTGGACAATTCACGCGGACCCGTCCCGACAATTTCAAATACCCACGCTTCATTTTTATCCGCAATCGAAATAGATTCGCCAACATCACAATATCCATATTCATCAATAAGATTTACCATTACGTCAATAGCTTCACGGGCAGTTTTCGCGCGTTGCAATGCAAACGTGATTAACATTGGATAGTTTATCGCGGCTTTAGGATTAACAAGGTCTTCGTAACCGCCGAATGTAGTTTCGGCAATCGCGAGTTGAAATTCGTTTATGCAACCTTGACGCGGAAAATGATCGCCGTGACTTGTATTCGGTTCCCAAATTACGCCGAGAACTTGATGAGTACGCGGTATCTGTTTAATTTTCACTTCGGGATGATATTCATTTTCCGGTACAATAATCACGGTATCGGGTTTGTGATCTTTTGCGGGAAAGATACTGAGTTGCGGAAAGAATCCGGCGGAATCTGCCGTGTAGGTTATTGAAACCGAACCATCCACCGACGCACCCTTCGACACAAGAATATTCGTACAAGAAAAAACACGCGGCACTAAATTTGTCAGACAAAATATAAAAAACACAACAAGTAAACAAGTTGCCAAACTACACAATTTTCTGATGGTAACTGAATCGAAATATGACGTAGCAAATATGTCGAAGCCGATATGGGCGGTAGGTTTCGCCATTAAACAACCGCTTTGCGATGTTACGTTTTCGTGTTCAGCTACGGAAATTTTAGAACAGCTTGGGTATATGTTCATGATATTATTTTGTTTTAATGTCATTTTTTAAATTTGTTATGGTCTGTGCAATAGTCAACATTGCGTAAGTTTTGCCATTTGAGCAATCGTTTAACGTTACAGGTTTTATTTCAATTCTGAAGATACTAAAGCGACATCTTAAAGCGATCCCGTCCATAGTTGTAGCAGTGTTTGCAATTTTTTCAATAGACCGGTTGCCATAAATATTCGCAACCGTTCACGCGATATTTTTTATTTTCTAATGTTTGAGCAATCCCCGCGGCTACTCTTACGCCCGTATCGTACATGGGGTTGACAATGAATGTTGATAACATTATGCTCAAGTTGTTTTAAGGTTACTGAAGCTGATGACGGCAGCGCAACGACAAGAAGCGGTTGTTCAGTTCAAGGGCAAAAGCCTGCTGCCCATACCGGCTTCGGCATAAAACGGTAATTACAATATATTTGAATAATGAGTACAATAAACGCTAATTCTTCTTTGGAAGCATCTTCAGTTGAGCAAACGAAGACACAAATACGTAATATTCTTGTTGAGATAGCTCAATTATCCAAACTTGATATTCCGCCGGATGAATATCATTCGGAATTTTTGAATCGTGTAGTTTCTGCAATGGGAGCTGTTGGCGGTGCGATATGGACATTTGATGCCGGCACACTTACGCTCGCGTATCAGGTCAACTTTCACAGCATAGGAATTCAAGGAGATAACGACGCAAACCGACGGCACGCAAGGTTACTTTACCGCATGACCCAAAGCTCAGATGCGGGAACGCTTGTACCGCCTCATTCTGGTTTTGAAGGCGATAACGAATCGGGTAATCCTACGGATTGGCTTTTGGTTTTTTGTCCGATACGAACGGAGCTTGAGGTTGTCGGGCTTGTTGAAACGTTGCAGCGAGTGGATTCAGACCCGCTAATACAACGCGGTTTCGCAAAATTTCTGTCACAAAGTTGTCTGCTTGCGGATGATTATTACAAAAATCGTCAATTGCGGAATTTTGGCGAACGTCAAAATTTGTGGACGCTTCTTGAAGATTTTACACGTTCAATTCATCTCAGTCTTGATGTCAACGAAACTGCGTACACGATAGTAAACGAAGGGCGGCGTTTGATCGAATGTGATCGAGTGAGTGTCGCGTTGCGGCGCGGCGGTAGTTGTAGGATTATTGCGGTGAGCGGTCAAGATGTTGTGGACAAACGATCTACTGCGGTGCGTTTGCTTTCAAAGCTTGCAACGGCGGTAATCAAAGCAGGCGAGCCAGTATGGTACACCGGAGATACAAGCGACCTCGCGCCACAAGTTGAGAAAACAATTGAGAAATATGTTGACGAATCGCACACAAAAACAATAGCAATTTTTCCGCTCGTCAAAAAAAAGAAGACAGATTACGAACGAGAAGAAGACCCAACACGACGCGAAAAAACAACATATCCGTTTGGCGTATTGTTGGTCGAGCAAATAGAAAGCAGCAAAATAAATGAACGAATGCGCAAACGAATCGAGATTGTTGCGGATCACGCGAGTTCGGCGATTGGCAATGCTTTAGAGTTGCGCGAAATTTTTCTCATGCCGCTTTGGAAACTAATCGGCAAATCAAAAATTCTCGTGTCAACTCGAATGTTGCCCAAAACAATTCTTGTAACAATAATTCTCGCGGCGGTAATTTGTTCATTGATTTTTGTCGAGTGGAAATTTCAGATGCATTGTGATGGAACTCTTGAACCGAGTATCCGACGCAACATTTATTCGCCGGTGGATGCGGAAATTAAGCAGTTATATGTTGATCATAATTCGCAAGTGGTAGGTACAGACAAAAACGGAGCGGGAACAATATTACTTGAACTTTATAGCTCGGAGCTTGAGAGCGAGGGAATGAGATTACTAGGCGAACAGCGCGAAATTGTGCAACAAATTGAGTCGTTAAAAATTCAAGAGCTTAATGCGGACAAAAAATTGGTGGATTATGAATTGACACAAATTCGCGGACAAATTGATGTGGCGAGGATCAAATTGACAACGAATTTGGAACAACAAGAACTTTACAAAAAACGAATGGCTGATCTTGTCATAAAATCACCGATTAGCGGTACGGTTGTAACGTGGGATGTGAAGCGGAAGTTGAGTAGTAAGCGACCTGTGAGCCGAATGCAATCTTTGCTTGAAGTCGCGGACGAAGACAGCGCGTGGCAATTGGAGTTGAACATGCCGGAAAAACGAATGGGATATATTCTTGAACATCAAAAGCGATTGCGCGAAACAGACCCGAACGCAAGTTTGCGGGTAGAGTTTATCATGGCAACCGATCCAAACAAAAAATATTACGGTTCGGTAATGGACAACGGAATACACGACAGGGCAGAAGTACGAAGCGATACCGGCAGCGCAGCAACGCCTTCAAGTAGTTTAAATATTGTACTGATCAAGGTCGATCTGGACGATCAAGACTCGTTACCGACATCAATTAGACCCGGTGCTCAATGTACCGCCAGAGTCGATTGCGGCAAAAAACCATTAGGGTATGTTCTGTTTTACGAGGTAGTCGCGTTCTTGCAAAAAAATGTAATTTTCAGATGGTTCTAGTCAAAAATCAGCACGCAAATGACGCAGATGCTAGAGATAGTCGCGGATCAGATTTTACTTTCTGATCTTGCGAATATCTCCTCCAAATCTGTGTCGTCTGCGTGCTGATTTTAAACCGGAAGAACTCGCTACCTCGCGTGGAGATGTATTATGTCTTGCGAGGCAACAGCGAAAACCTACACGCAATCGGATTCGGCTACAACGCATAGCGAGGTATCTCGCCAAACAATGCAATAAGATTATAATTTGTACTAATTACATAAATTTGACTGATAAAAAAACCTAATTACAGCTTTAACCGTTACCAATTACGAAAAAAAATCGAATCGAAATCATGCAAAATAATTCCTCAAAAACAAAAAAAAACAACCGACAATCAACGAAACGTAACTTACCCGGTTTTTCGTTTATGACAACAGATTTAATTCGCGGGCATACTGAAACCATTATTCTTGCAAATCTTGTTAAAGGCGATACTTACGGCTACGAAATCAATAAACGAATCCAAGAAATGACCGGCAACATTTACGAACTTAAAGAAGCAACGCTCTATTCAACTTTCCGCCGACTTGAAAAAACCGGACTTGTTAAATCATATTGGGGAACCGAAGAAACCGGAGCAAGACGGCGTTACTACTCAATCACTGACGAAGGCAAAAGCACTTATTGGGCAAATAAAGTTGATTGGGACAAGGCAAAAGAACTGATTGATGAACTGATCCGCGAATTTTAGGCTGTCCGCAATTTATACCGTAGCCGGTAAGGCGATAGGCTTCGCCCTACCGGCTACGGTATAACAAAGCTCCGAAAGGTCGTACTCATTATCGTATACAGCTATCAAGAAATTGTCGGTAGCGATTAAACGAAAACATAACCTCATTTTCACCTAATTTTTTTAACAAAACAACCTCAGTAGCCAATAGTTAAAAAAACACCAACCTCATTACCTCATTATACTGAAGCTACTTTAAAATTCCTGAAGCTGAACACGCAAGCGCAACAACGTGAAGCGGTTGTTCAGGGGCAAAGACTATTGCCTTACCGGCTACGGTATAAACAGGTTTTGTGCTGACGTGAAACAATCAACAAGTATTACAATGAGGTAAGGAGGTTGGGTGGGGGGGGATTCATTTTCTACTGAGGTTGTTTTGTTAAAAAAATTAGGAGAAAATGAGGTTTGGGGAAGTTACCTAAAAATTAATTTTATTTGAATTCGGTCGATTTCTATCGACTGAAAATCGACCGAATTTGAAATAATTTGTTTTGGGCAAGTAGGATTTTAAAAATTCTCCATTGTGCGAGCAATATAAACCGTCACCCGTTATTCAACAGACAATTACATATAAATTATGAGCTTAACACGTATTCTTTATTTGGCGGATGATATTTATTCCTCGCGCGGCGGGACTGAACAACATTTGCTTTGGCTTTTAAGAAGTATTCCTGACGATAAATTTGAAAAACACTTCATCATATTTTCAACATTGTGGCATCCCGAAACGTTTAGTTCCACACAGAAGCCGTTGGTACTTGGTCAAAAGTTTGGTTTGGGATTTTTGTCGTGGTTGCGGCGTTTTTATTTTTTGTTACGTTATATTCGCGAGAACAAGATAGAATTGATTCAAGCGTTTAGTCCGAAAGGTGAATTTGCGGCGGTATTTGCGGCGTGGTTTGCGGGGTTGGGGACGGTGGTTATTGGTAATCGTCGTGATTGCGGTTATGATCGGCGGTTTGTGTATCGTTGGATATTTTGGTTGACGGGCAAATTGGGCATGAAATATATTGCGAACAGTGAGGCGGCGCGGCAGGCGGCTTTTCGTAACGATAATTCACGACTTGAATCAATTACAGTTATACGCAACCCGATTGCTTTTGACAGTATTCAATCAGGACTTTCCGAACCGTTGACACGTGAAGAGTTGCCAGATTTCGACGAAAAATTTGATGGAAAGATTGTCGGCATGGTTGCGACGGTGCGTCCGATCAAGGACTACGCAACACTTATCCGCGCGGCTAAAATTGTGTTGGAAAAATATCCTGACACGTGGTTTCTTTTTGTCGGCGAAGCGGATATTGCTCACAAACAAGAATTGATTCAATTTGCGGAACAAGAGAAAGTTTCCGAGCGGATTATTTGGTTTGGCGGGATGGATAATCCGATTAAAATTGTTACATTATTTGATGTCGCCGTGCTTTCAAGTCATTCGGAAAGTTTTTCCAATTCGGTTTTGGAATACGCGGCGGCGGCGAGAGCGATAGTAATTTCGGATGTCGGTGGGCTTGGCGAAATTATCCGCAACGGGGAGTCAGGTTTTATTGTTCCGCCGGAAAACCCTGACGCAATGGCTGAAAAAATTATACAACTACTCGAAAATACCGAACTCACGCAACAGTTGGGCAAAAACGCAAAAGAATTTACCGCCCAAAATTACAACGAACAAAAAATACTAAAACAATACATCGATTATTATATCAGCTTGAAGTGATTTTTAACTAAAGTCAATTATATTCAGTATTTTAATAAACAATTACGACCAAAAAATGCTTAATCTCGAAAAATTCCAAGAAGCTAGAAATGTGTTGCGTGAAGTGGTGTTGGATACCGGTTTGGTTTACAGCAAGTCATTTTCGCGACAAACCAGCAATAACGTCTGGTTCAAACCGGAAAATATGCAATTGACCGGAGCTTATAAAATTCGCGGTGCTTTGTACAAAGTATCAAAACTTACAACCGAACGGCGTAAAAAAGGTTTAATCACATCGTCGGCGGGGAATCACGCGCAAGGTCTCGGTTTTGCGGCGGAATATTTCGACGCAAAAGCGACAATTGTTATGCCGGAAACGACGCCGTTGGTCAAAGTCAATAACACCAAATCCTACGGCGTAAACGTTATTCTTGCCGGCAACATTTATGATGACGCTTATGCTCATGCCTTGAAATTAGCGGAGGAAAACGATTATGAGTTTGTGCATCCGTTTGATGATCTCGATATAGCGGCGGGGCAAGGCAGTATTGTATTTGAGATTCTTGACAAGTTGCCGGATGCTTCAACGATTCTTGTTCCTGTTGGCGGCGGCGGTCTTCTTGCTGGTGTTGCGACGCTTGCAAAGATACTTAAACCGGATATTAAAGTAATCGGAGTAGAGCCGACGGGCGCAGCTTGTGTGAAAGCGTCGTTGAAGGCGGAAAAGGTTGTTACGTTGCGGAAGGTTGAGACGATTGCGGATGGAGTTGCGGTTCGGACGCCGGGATCGACAATTTTTCCGTATATTCAGGGCAATGTTGACGGGATTATTACGATTGATGATTGGGAGCTTGTTGAGGTATTTCTTGATGTGATGGAGAAACACAAAATGATCGTTGAGAATGCCGGTTTATTATCTGTTGCCGCGCTGAAATATCTTGAGACCAAAGATGAAAACGTCGTGTCGGTTTTGAGCGGCGGCAACATGGACGTTATTACAATTTCGTCTCTCGTGCAACACGGATTACGAAGTCGCGGGAGGATTTTTACATTTAGTGTTCGGTTGCCGGATCGTCCTGGTGAATTGCATCGAATTTCAGGAATTATTGCCAAAGAGCGCGGCAACATAATTGAGCTTAGGCACAATCAATTTGTTGACATTAACCGCAATAGCGACAAGGGAACCGAGCTAATTGTTACATTGGAAGCCTTCGGACATGAACATAAAGGCTCAATTATGACATCGTTGTCCAACGAAGGTTACACCGTCAATTGGGAATGATATACCGTAGCCGGTAGGGCGATAGGCTTCGCCCTTGAACAACCGCTTCACGTTGTTGCGCTTGCGTGTTCAGCTTCGGGAATTTTAAAACTGCTTGAGTGTAATAAAATATGAATTTAAAGCAGGCATTACTTTGTGGTGCGGAAATTATCGGGCTGAATAGTTTGGCGCGATTTCGGACGCGTTGTAGGTTGTTGGGGCTTTGTTATCATAGTGTTGTTTCGGATAACAGCCCGATGAATGATGCGCGAGCACGAATCGCCGTAACGGTTTCACAATTTGACGAACAACTTCATGAATTGAAAAAACATTGGAATCCGGTTTCGTTGAATCAAATTCGCGATGCTGTTGAAAAGGGTATTCCTTTGCCCGATTATGCTGTTTATCTTTCTTTTGACGATGGTTATAGAAACAATTTAACGTTAGCCGCGCCGTTGCTTACCCGATATGAAATTCCCGCGACAATTTTTGTAACAACAAATCTGATCGCAACCGACAATCAACTAATTTGGGCGTTGGAATTACATGAACGGCTTACAACGTTGACCGATTCCGAAATTTATTTTTGCGGCAAGACATATAATTTACCGCCGCCCGAAACTCCGCAAAGAACCGAAACTGCACTTGATTTACTCAATCAAATCAAACATATCGCCGTCGAAGAACGTATAAATTTATTGCAATTTTTGCGAGACCGGACGGAGATTGATTTGACACCTTTTTGGAAGCGTGAGTTGTATGATTTTTTGAATTGGGGCGAGTTGCGTTTGCTTATCAAACAAGGAATAAGCATTGGCGCGCACACGCTTTCGCATCCTATTCTCTCAAATCTTGATCAAGTAGAATTGGACAACGAATTATTGGAGTCCAAAAAATGTATTGAGCGAGAGCTTGGGGTGGGGTGTGATGTTCTTGCGTATCCGTTTGGTTCGGTGAATGATTTTTCGGAGCGGGTTATTGACGCGGCGCGGCGTATTGGTTTTCGACTCGCGTTTACGTTGCAGGATTGCCGTAATGCGCCGGTGTTGGACGCAATGCGGATTCACCGGATTTGTATTCATCGTGAACATTCGATCAATTCATTTCGCGCTTTGATTTCAGGGCTGCGAGATAGTCGTTTAAACTGAAATCGATTAGGCGGTACTCATGAGACATAAATGACAGAAGGGACTTTATGGGACAGCCAATGACAAGCATAAAACCATTTTTTTCTTTTGTCCTTTTTGTCCCCTAAACCCTAACTAAAAAAAAACCATGAATCTCGAAATACAAATACTAAAATCTCCTGAAGAATTTAGCAGCATTGGCGGCGAGTGGAATGAGTTGACGGATGTTTGTATTTATCCGAATGTTTTTCTTCGTTCGGAGTGGTTGCTTGCGTGGTGGAAGTGGTTTGGCGGTGAGCTTGGTGTATTTTATGTTTTGGTTATTCGTGATTGTGGGCAATTAGTGGGCGGATTGCCGTTATTTTGTGAGCGGGGCGGAGTATTGAAATTTCTTGGCTTTGACGGGGTAACTTGTCCCGAGTATCTTGGTCTTATTGTCAAAAGTGAATATTTGGAGCAAGTTGTTCAGGAGTTTGTGGAGTTTTTCGTTCGGCAAAAAAATTGGACGCAATTTTATTTTGAGGATTATGCTGTTGAGGATGTGGGAACGTCGCGGTTTGTTGAGGTATTTAGGCAACGATTACCGAGTTGGGGGTGTGATGGGGAAGGGCGTTATTATATTCCGTTGCCTGAATCGTATGAAGCTTATTTGATGACTCGCGGTCAGAATAATCGTTACAAAAAACGTAAGGAGTTGAAAAGGGCGATGGACGAACATGACGCGCGTCTTGTGGAACCTGATATTTCGGAGATAAATGAACTGTTTCCCGAATTGCGGCGGCTTGGAATTGCGGCGTTGGCGCACAAGACGTTACCGCCGATGGCGCGTGAGAATTTTGCGGGGTTGGTTTATGACTTAATTGTCGAGCTTTTGCCGCGCAAGGAGTTCAGAATTTTCATGCTTTATTACAGCGACAAACCGGCGGCGTTCAAGTTAGGTTTTGTACATGCGGGCAAATTTTATGATTATTTGACTGGTTTTGATCCCAATCTTGCGGGGCGTGCGGGCAATATTGTTATACATTTTATTTTAATGCGGTTGATTGAAGAAGGTTTTTGTGAATTTGATTTTTTGCGCGGATTGGAAGATTACAAATCGCATTGGACGGAACACCTTCGCCAAACCAAAACAATCATTATCTTCCGCCGTTACGGATTCGCGTATTACAAAACACAACTCATCGAAAAATTTCTGCGACCAATCTGGCGAAAACTCCGCCGCAACCGACACAAACAATAGGCTTAGACTTTGGAAGTTTCCTTGAACCTTGTCAAAATTTTTCGGCTTTAATTTTATGATAACGTTTATTGCAGTTTTATTTCGTATTCTTGTTAATCCGCTGTCTAATGTTTTTCAAAAGCGTATTTGCCATGATGGGCAATCGCCGTTATTTGTTAATTTCCTGACTTATTTTGGGCTTTCTATTATTATTTCGCCTTTTATTTGTTTTATTTCGTGGGCAACGTTTCCGTTTATTTTTTGGTTATATTTTTTGATGATTGGTTTATTTGGCGCGCTGAGCAATGCTTTTCTTGTGAGGGCAATTAACAGCGGCGAGCTATCCGTTCTGGGTCCAATTAACGCTTACAAATCTGTTATTGGAATTATTGTTGCAATAATATTTCTTTCGGAGATACCGAGTTTAGCGGGTTTATTGGGGGTGGTTTGTATTGTCGGCGGCAGTTATTTTGTAATTGACAAAATTCCTGCGAGCGGCGGATTGATACAAAATATTTTATCACGTTCTGATTTGCGTGATCGAATAGCGGCAATAATTTTGACAACAATAGAAATCGTATTTATCAAGAAAATTATTCTGCTCTCCAATGTTCAAACTACGTTTATTGTATGGAGTGTGAGTGGAGTTTTTTTGCGGTTTTAATTATTTTGTTGTTCGAGAGGGACAAGTTTTTTTCTTGGAAGTTTGAGTATAAATTGGCTTATTCTCAATATTGGCAATATTTGGGTTTAATTTTATCAGTCGGATTAACGCAAGCAATGGCGGTTTACATTTTGGCTCATTTGTATGTCGGTTATGCTTTGGCACTATTCCAATTATCGGCGGTGTTGAGTGTTTTTTACGGCTGGCTGTTTTTCAACGAGAAACAAATTTATCGCAAATTAACCGCTTCAATAATAATGGTAATCGGTTCGGTATTGATTATTCTATTCGGTCAATAATTTCGGCAAATAGTATTTTTAGAAATTCACTCAAAATAATTTTCTCTTATCTTTTCACCCGATATTTTTAAAGAACGAGGGGGACATAATGGACATTGGGGACACAAGGGACAAACGACCGTTTGCTCAACATTATCAAAAAAATACGCAAAACGTAGGGGCAACACTTGCGGTTACCCAATTGAGGTATACTCAAGCGGTTTTGAAATTCCCGAAGCTGAACACGCAAGCGCAACAACGTGAAGTGGTTGTTCAAGGGCGAAGCCTATCGCCCTACCGGCTATGGTATAAAGTTTTTCCTGTCCCTCATGCCCCCAATGTCCTTTACGTCCCCTTTGTTCCTTAAAAACATTTGAGCAAAGAATTTTTTTCCCGATTTGGTAAAATAGCTATTGCGTTTTATAAAAACTCGTGTTATACTCTCGCGTCAGTTGGTTGGTGGATCAGAGATTTTCCACAATCATAACTAGGTGGTTTTGAAATTCCCGAAGCTACGGTAAACCTGCCGCCCTAGATCGGCTTCGGTATATTTTGCGTTTGATTGCGATGAATTTGATTTGCGGTTTTTGCCGAGTTAAATTTTTTCGCGTTTAAATAGTCGTTTATTGTGTTGTTAATTTGTTTTCTTTTTACCAAACGAGAGAAGTTACGATACAATAATTTTTGCAAA
>JAIRWK010000113.1 GCA_031268995.1 Planctomycetaceae bacterium | reverse complement strand
CATGGCATATCCTTACCGGGGACACTGCTGTAACCGACATTCACTAAGAATGACCTTAATTTGTGGTATTATAAACTATGATAGAATAGTTTAGGGTGTTATTAAACAAGTCTATTATTTCAAATTCGGTCGATTTTCAGTCGATATAAATCAACCGAATTCAAATAAAATTAATTTTATAAACTTTCTAAATCTAATTCACAACCACCATAATTTCCCAAATCTCTACAAAAAATCCTCTCTCTGTGCTCTCTGTGGTTTTAAAAATTCCCCCTTTCGTGTCTTTCGTCCTTTTCGTATCTTTCGTGTTAAAAATCTCCCCCCCTAATCGACAAATCTTGTCTCTCAATTATAAATGTACTGAAGTTGCTTTAAAATTCCTGAAGCTGAACCCGCAAACGCAACAACGTGAAGCGGTTGTTCAAGGGCGAAGCCTATCGCCCTACCGGCTACGGTATACTGCCTCTTACGCCGTCGGGGTAAAACCTTGCGGTTGCCCTTACACAAAAAACGAAAAAGATTTGGTTGGATTATGATTCTTGACACATTGAAGTCTAGGTTTAGTTTAGCGATTAGTGGTATTATTGATGGAGTTTCGGAGTATCTTGATTTGATTCGTCCTTCGCAAGACGTTCGTTTTGGCGATTATCAAGCGAATATGGCAATGCCGATGGCGAAGCGGTTATCGCGTAATCCGCGTGATGTTGCCGTCGAGATAATTTCGCGTCTTCAAGTTGATGATATTTGTGATTCGGTTACGGTTGCCGGTACGGGGTTTATCAATATCGTTTTAAGCGAATCGTTTTTGGCTGGGCAACTTGGCAAAGTTGTTAATGATATTTGCGGAATGGGTATTGAGTTGGTCAAGAATCCGAAGCGGTTTATAGTTGATTATTCGGGACCAAATGTTGCAAAGCCGATGCATGTTGGGCATTTGAGATCGACGGTGTTGGGTAACGCGATAACGAAAATGCTTCGTTTTCGCGGTCATGATGTGATTACGGACAATCATCTTGGCGATTGGGGTACGCAATTTGGCATGATTATTTTTGGTTACAGAAATTATCTTGATGCCGATTCGTACCGCCGTCAACCTGTTGAGGAATTGAGTCGAATTTACAGGTTGGTTCGCGGTAAGATGGATGCGGGCGATCAGGAAGTTTCGGCGAATGTGCTTGCGGAGACGGCAAAATTGCACAGCGGCAATGCGGACAATTTGAAAATATGGCGCGAAGTGATGCCGTATTCAATGAATGAAATTGATTCGATTTATGAACGGTTGAGTGTTACGTTTGATTATACTTTGGGCGAGAGTTTTTATCATCCGTTTCTTGCCGATTTGGTCAATGATTTGACGAATCGCGGAATTGCCCAAGAAACAGACGGAGCAATCGGAATCTTTTTTGCCGGAAGCGATACGCCAATGTTAGTTCGCAAAAAAGACGGGGCGTTTTTATACGGCACAACCGATATTGCGACCGTGCAATATCGAATGCGCGAGTTCAAACCAAACGTGATTTTGTATCTTACCGATTTCCGGCAATCGCTGCACTTCGAGCAACTTTTCAAAACCGTGAAGATGTTGGGGATAAATGATGTTGAGTTTTCGCATGTTAAATTTGGTACGGTGCTTGGCGAAGACGGCAAACCGTTCAAAACGCGAAGCGGTGATACGGTAGGACTTAACGTCTTGCTCGACGAAGCGGAAAACAAAGCGTTTGATGTTGTCAAATCAAACGACCGGTCAGGATTGTCAAACGATGAATGCCGTGAAGTTGCGAGAAATATAGGAATTGGCGGAATTATTTACGCGGATTTGTCGCAAAACCGCGAGAGCGATTATGTTTTCAGTTACGACAAAATGTTGGCTATGAACGGCAACACGGCAGCATACATGCAATACGCCTACGCAAGAGTCCGCAGCATTTTCACAAAAGGTAATATTGATGTGGATAAGTTTCGCGAGAAAATAATATCAGATGAATTTAAACCGGAATTGAAATCGGAAGCCGAGCGGATGTTGGCAAAGGAAATTTTGAAGTTTGGGGATGCGGTTGATTTTGCAGTCAAGGATTATCGTCCGAATTTATTGACGGCTTATCTTTTCGATTTGGCTAATAAGTATTCAACATTTTTTGAACAATGCCCAGTATTGCGCGCGGAAAACGAGTTGATCAAAAACAGCCGACTAATGCTATGCGACTTGACCGCAACAACATTAAACAAAGGGTTAGAATTACTAGGAATAAAAACAGTTGAAAGAATGTAATGCCGAAAGCCTACCGTCTATATACTCAAGCTGTTTTAAAATTCCAGAAGTTGAACACGGAAGCGTAGCATCGCGAAGCGGTTGTTCATGGGCGAAGCCTACCGCCCATACCGGTTCCGGTATAACTGGAGTCTCTGTCCCGCTAGGGACAAAATGTTGGCGGAAAACGGGGTAAAAAATATTTCGCGTCCCGTATGGGGCGCAATGTGATTGCAATTTAAACCGTTTGAACTGAGTCCGGCGGTTTCGTACACCACGCCCTTGCAGGGCTAGGAAGAGTTTTTGGAAACCACCTAGAGACAAAAAACAGAAGGTAATTTTTTTCTTTTGTCCCACATGTCCTCAATGTCCTTTGTGTCTTTTTTTGGATAGTTTAAAAATTTTTATTTTAGAGAATTAATTTTTGGTGAAGTATGACGACGAGTGTAGTTTTAGTTGGTGTTGGCGGTCAAGGGATTTTGTTGGCGAGCGAGATATTGGCGCAAGCGGCGGTTTTTATGGGTTTTGATGTCAAGACCAATGAAGTACACGGCATGGCACAACGCGGCGGTTCCGTTGTAACTCAAATCCGGTTCGGGCGTGAAGTTTTTAGTCCGTTGGTGCCGCGTAAGTCGGCGCAAGTATTGGGTTCTCTTGAGCGGATAGAGGGATTGAGGAATATTGATTATCTTGCGGACGGCGGTTTGGCGGTGATTTCAAGCCAAAAAATTATACCGGTAACAGCTTCAACCGGCGGAACACCTTACCCCGAAATCGACGAAAAATTATTGTTACAATATTTCCCGCGATTAGTCTATATCGACGCAGTTGAACAAGCGACAAAAATAGGTAACCCCAAAGCAGCAAACACAATCCTACTAGGCGCAATGGCTACAAAACTCACATTGCCAATGCAAGCATGGATCGAATCCATAAAACGAAGCGTAAAAGAAAAACTCGTTGACGTAAACATAAAAGCATTTAAACAAGGCTTTAAAATCGCTGGCGGAAACTGTGAGTAATTTCTAATGAGATTACCCCAAAAGGGACATGAAGGACAGAAGGGGCACAAAGGACATGAGGGACAAGGTGAAAAAGCTGTTTGTGTTTTTTGGACGGTTCTTAACTATTCCTATTCTGCAATCGTCGTGTCTATTTTATTTGATCATCATGGATTTTTTGTGGTTAGATTAGGTTGGGGTTGACTCTGCTATTGTCTTTTTTGGGAGACGTTGTATTATACTCGTTTTGCGGTGGAAGATCGGGAGTGTGTTGCTCTGCGAATCCGTCGTCTATGCCAATGTAGGTATAGTTGCATACCGTTCACGCTTGGAATTCGGCGGCACAAAAACATCAGAATCGGTTTCTCGATAAAATGCGTTTGCGCTGATTGGCGAAATTTTAAGAGCGAACAGTATAAAAATTTAACCTCTAACAAAAGTTAATTTTATGAAAAACTCAAAAAAGACATCTCGTCGCCGTTTTTTGCAAGCGGCATCAATTATCGGATTGGGTTCGTTTTTCGCGCCGGCGGTTCTGGCGGACAAAAGCCCTAACTCGAAATTGAACATCGGAGTAATCGGAGTCGGTGGTCGTGGAGCCGAAGATATAGGAGAATTGGTCAAGAGTAATAGAGGCGTTGAAAGATTTCACGCATTTTGTGATGTCAACGCAACTACCTTGAACAAACAATCCGACAAATACAAAGTTGAACATCGTTACCAAGATTACCGCAAAATGTTCAACGAAAAGGCAAAAGAACTAGACGCGGTTATGATCGCCTCAATGGATCACACGCACGGTTTGATTGCTTGTACGGCAATGGATCTGGGTTTGCATTGTTATTGTGAGAAACCTTTAGCGAATTCCGTTTGGGAGATTCGTTTGATGGCGGAATTTGCGAAGAAGAAAAAACTTTGCACACAAACCGGTACACAAGTCCGCGCTTGGGGCGGCGCACATTATTACCGCTCGTTTGAACTAATTCAAGCCGGCGCAATCGGTGAAGTCAACGAAGTGTACATCTGGAGCGACGGTACATTTGTGCCAAGCAAGAAAGAAGACAGAGAACCCGAAGGCGAAACTCCGATTCCGCCCGATTTCGATTACGATGTTTGGCTCGGTCCTGTTCCGTTCCGTCCGTTCAACAAAGCATGGTTGGCGCATCCGGGCAGATTTGCTTTTTGGCATTCGTCAAATGGTTACTTAGCCCAAATGGGACCTCACACGGTCGATACAGTTTGGACTGCGTTAAAATTGACACCGCCCGAAACTATCGAGGTTGACGGTCCCGAACCGAATCCACTTTACAACCCCGATAAACAACACGTAACATGGACTCACAGAAAACCAAACGGAAAAGAACTGAAATTCCAATGGTTCGATTCCGGTCGAAGACCTGAAGGTTTATCGGAAGGAATTGATCCGAAGAAGAAACAAGCGATTGTTTTTATTGGAACAGAAGGGTTATTGCAAGTGCATTACGATTATCATTTCCTTGCGCCCAAAGAAAAATTTGCCGACTACAAAGTACCCACGCCGACATACCCGCCAAGCATCGGACATCAAGCCCAATGGATCGAAGCAGTCAAAGCAAATAAACCGGAAATGTGCGAATGTAACATTGAGTACGCAGCACCTTATACAGAGGCGATGGTACTTGCGGTCAACATGCACAGAGCGAAAGTCAAAAAAATAAAATGGGACGCAGAAAAAATGACAACCGACTCAAAAGAAGTCAATGCGTACATTAAACCAACTTTCCGTCAAGGCTGGGATTTCCCCACTCCTTGATGTAATTGTTGTTTGAAAATTTATGTATACTGAAGCTACTTTAAAATTCCTGAAGCTGAACACGGAAGCGCAACAACGTGAAGCGGTTGTTCAAGGGCGAAGCCTATCGTCCTACCGGCTACGGTATAACATTTCATCCGGTTACTGTAGTTTTAAATGACAACAGAAAAATTAATGGCAAAATAAAACCGTTTGTTTTTTTGCTGTTCAAAAATGATTACTTGTAATCGGGTGATTGTTACGAAAAAGATTTACCGAAAGGGAAGTTCATTTTATATTTTGTCAGATGTTTTTGAAGGACAAAGTATACTCAAGCTGTTTTGAAATTCCCGAAGCTGGACACGCAAGCGTATCATCACGAAGCGGTTGTTCATGGGCGAAGCCTACCGTCCATACCGGCTTCGGTATAACCGGTTCAACATTAGGAAATTTCTAAAAATTAATTTTATTCGAGTTCGGTCGTTCTCTATCGACTGAAAATCAACCGAATTTGAAATAATTTGTTTTTGGAAAATAGTTAGTACAAATTATGGAATTAACCTTTGAGGAATCGTTAGATCGTCTTGAGGTGATTATTGGGCGGCTTGACAATGATAATAGTAGTTTGAATGATGCGTTGACGGACTATGAGGAGGCGGTGGGGATTTTGAAGCGTTGCCATGACATGCTTTCGATGGCGGAACGTAAAATAGAAATTTTGCGAATAAAAAAAGATAAAAAAGAAATCGAAATCGCAAACGAATCCGACTACAGAAGCAATCTAACAGACGAAACATAAAAATATAAATTTATACCGTAGCCGGTAGGGCGATAGGCTTCGCCCTTGAGCAACCGCTTCACGTTGTTGCGTTTGCGTGTTCAGCTTCAGGAATTTTAAAGTAGCTTCAGTATAACCATTCCCAAAAAACAAACAAAAAATTCACAGAGTAATCGTTCGATGATAGTTAAGTTGAAGACGTTTTCGCTTTTTGGCATAGATGCTGTTCCGGTGGAGGTTGAAGTTGATTGTGCGGAATCCGGTCAACCGAAAACTATTATTGTTGGTTTGCCTGAAACTGTTGTCAAAGAGAGTGTTTTTAGGACAGAGCGAGCAATTGAAAATGCCGGCTATTTGAATCCGTCGCATCGTATAGTTATCAATCTTGCACCGGCGGATTTGCCCAAACATGCAGCTTCTTTTGACCTGCCGATTTCTCTTGGCATTCTTGCGTCTAGTAATCAAATTCCTGCCGAAGGTCTTGAGCGGTTTGGTATTGTTGGCGAGTTAGCACTTGACGGTAGTTTGCGTTCAATCAGAGGAGCGTTATCAATTGCGTTGGCGGCGAAGGCGAGCGGTGTTAAGCATCTTGTTGTTCCATACGAAAACGGTTCGGAAGCGGCGGTAGTTGAGGGCATAAGTGTTTATCCGGTTGGTTCACTTAAAGAGGCGGTTGCGTTTTTGACGGGTGGGCTTTTAGTTGGTGCATTGCCGTCTGTTGATCTTGGTATATTTGAGCGTCTTGCGGAGTACGAGATAGATTTTGCGGATGTTCGCGGTCAAGAATCGGCTAAACGCGCAATGACAGTTGCAGCGGCGGGCGGTCATAACTTGCTAATGATTGGTCCTCCGGGTACGGGTAAAACAATGCTCGCCAAACGATTCAGTACGGTGTTGCCCAAACTTTCGCTTGATGAATCGCTTGAAACAACGCGGATATATAGCGTACTCGGCTATTTGAAAAAGGACATGCCGTTGATTGCAACTCGACCATTTAGAGAACCACATCACACAATCAGTGAGGCGGGACTTGTCGGTGGAGGATCACCGCCAAGTCCGGGTGAAATTAGTCTTGCCAATAATGGTGTTTTGTTTCTTGACGAATTGCCGGAATTCAACCGGCGAACATTGGAGGTTCTACGTCAACCACTCGAAGATGGAACAGTAACAATTGCCCGTGTCTCACAAACAAGTGAATTTCCCGCAAATTTCATTTTGATAGCTGCGTTGAATCCTTGCCCGTGCGGTTATCGAAATGATCCAAGAAGGCGTTGTCGTTGTACGTCGTTGGAGGTTGAGCGGTATATGAATCGGATGAGCGGACCGTTGCTGGATAGGATTGACATTCATATTGAGGTACCGCCAGTCGATTACGCCGAGTTGTCCGCAACAACACAAGGAACCTCAAGCGCAGAAATAAGAGAACAAGTAATCAAAGCGCGCGAAATACAAACAAAACGATTCCAAAAATCACAAATAAATCACAACGCAAATATGACACACCGACAAATCGTTACGCATTGCTCACTCGACGAACAAGGACACGCACAACTCCAAAGAGCAATGGAAGATTTCGGTTTGTCCGCAAGAGCACACGACAAAATTCTAAAAATCGCAAGAACCATCGCCGACCTCGATAACACAAAACAAATATCACCAATGCATATATTCGAAGCAATAACTTACAGAACTCTTGATCGCAAATTGTGGGCTTAACGGAATTATGCCCAAGCTATTTTAAAATTCAGTAAAGCTGGTTACGGAATCGCAACAACGTGAAGCGGTTGCTCAAGGGCGAAGCCTACCGCCCATACCGGCTTCGGTATATTTTTTTGAATGGACAAAAGGGAGTTTCCAAAAACTGCTTCAATAATATTTTATCCATTTAAAAATCAGCATGTAGATTCTTTAATGATATACCGTAGCCGGTAAGGCGATAGGCTTCGCCCCTGAACAACCGCTTCACGTTGTTGCGTTTGCCTAACGCTCTGCGTTGCAGGTTTACCATAGCTTCAGGAATTTTAAAACAGCTTGAGTATAATCGCAGATCAGATTCTATTTTCTGATCTTGCGAATGTCTCCTCCAAATCTGCGTCGTCTGCGTGCTGATTTTTAAAAATGTTTTTTGGAATTTCCCAAAAATTTCTGGTTTGTGGGGAGTATGGACATTTTATTTTCTTTGTGTACAGTGTTACGCGGTGTGGGGTTGTCGATTTATTTTGGCGATCCCTTTACAGAAAATCGAAAGTATGCCGAAGCTACTTTAAAATTACTAAAGCTGAACACGCAAGCGTAACAACGTGAAGCGGTTGTTCAAGGGCGAAGCCTGCCGGCTACGGTATAGAAAAGAATGAAAGGTTTTTTATGACTCAGAAAAACGTTAAAGATAATAAAAAGACGAATTGCCTCAATCGGCGTGAATTACTTGCGGCGGCGGCAATCTCTGCCGCTTCGCCGTTGTTTTTGCCTTCAACCGTTCTTGGTCGTGACGGGCAAGTTGCGCCGAACGAGCAAATACCGCTGGCACTTGTCGGCTATGGCAATCGCGGAAGCGATATTATTAGAGGATTTCGCGATTTGCGGCGCGGGTTTCGAGCGGTTGCGTTTGCCGACTGCCGAGCAAATGCACGTGAACGCGCCAAACACGAAACCGATGGACACTACAAAAATCAAGATAGTAAAATTTACGAAAAATACGAAGATCTACTTGACCGCGATGACATCGACGTAATCGTAATCGCAACACCTGATCATTGGCATACAAAAATAGCGGTCGAGGCTTGCAAAGCTGGCAAAGATATTTTCAGCGAAAAGCCGTTGACGCATACGCCGATGGAAAGCCGTGAAATTGTCGCGGCGGCGAGAAAATATAACCGCGTTTGCTCAAGCGGCTCACAACGTGTTTGGGAAGATTACGGTAACAAAATGGTTGAGATTGTTCAGAGCGGCGCGCTTGGCGAAGTTAAAGAAGCGTGGTTCTCGACAAATCACGAAGGAAAAGATTGCTACTTGCCCGCGCAAGAAATACCAAAAGGTTTCAATTGGGATCTTTGGTTGGGACCTGCGCCTTGGCGACCTTACAACAGTGAGCGTTGCAGCGGCAGTTACGGCGGCGGCTGGCGGCGTTGGTGGGATTATGGAAACGGTTTTTTTGCTGATTGGGGTGCTCACAGGCTGGGCGGTATTTTGTACATTCTTGGGATCGACGATCAAGAGCCGATTGAAATGTTACCGCCAAATTGTGAAGCGAATCCACAAGATTGCGTGGTTTACATTTACAAGGGCGGCATAAAAATTTATCACACTCTCGAAGGCGGTACGATGCCCAAACATGACGTTACTATTGTCGGTTCTGAAGGCACCATCACAAACAGAAATTTGGGACGGTTCAAACCAATCGGAACACCAAAGATCAGACGTTACAGCGGCGGCGCGGGCAATATCCAAGATGATTTTTGCTATTGCGTGAAAAATAGACTCCGCCCGTTCCAAGACTTCCAATACGGCGCAGCAACCGCGACAGCTTGCCAACTCGCAAACATCGTTGTCCGAATGGGTCGCCCGCTAAAATGGGACGCAGAAAAAACCGCATTCATAAACGACGATATGGCAAACCGATTCGTCGTCAAACCCAAACGTGGTCAATACGAAATTAACGATTAACTCACGAGAAATATACCGTAGCCGGTATGGGCGGTAGGCTTCGCCCTCGAACAACCGCTTCACGTTGTTGCGCTTGCGTGTTCAGCTTCAGGAATTTGAAAACAGCTTGAGTATATGAACATATTTACGGCAACATTTTTATTAAAAATTAAATGGAATTTTTTTAAAATACTATTTGCCAAAAACAAATTATTTCAAATTCAGTCGATAAAAATCAACCGAATTCGAATGAAATCAATTTTTTAGAAATTCCCTAAAACTATTTACAAAATTAAAAATATGAAAGTGAAAAAAATATTTTCTATCGCTTTTGCGTTGGCATTGTCAACTTTTGCGATAGTAACGGTCAATGCGTCCGAAATTTCGGATAAGTTTAAAGAGTTGCTTCCCAATATTGGGGCGGTGGATTTGTCGGCGAGAGCCAAAGCACAACAGGAATGGCAAACGATTTGTCTGAAAAGCAGTGCCGATTCCGCAAAACGCGCAGAGGCGGTGAAGTTGATGACAGAACAACTCAACAAAAACGATGTAAATGGCGAAACAGCTATTTCGTTTTTGTCGGTGCTTGGTCTTATCGGCGATGCCGCTGTGGTGCCGACAATCAAAAAATTTCTTGGCAATCGGGAAATTAAATTTGTTGATGAGACGTTGGCGAAAGAGGGCAAAGTTCTGATTACAGACGAAGCCGTGCGAGCATTGGCAAGAATTCCAAGCAGAAGTGCTGTTACGGCGTTGAGTTCAACTAACAGCATTTATGCACGCAGCGGTTTAATTGCACAAGAAAAAAGGAAAAAAGTTAAAATCGGTGTCGAAAACAAAATGCCGATGGCGATTCCTTACGCGACACAAAAAGAAGTTGACAGATATGTCAGCAATTTCGCCGCGCAAAATGATGTTGTGAAGACACAGATTATAGTTGGTCTTGGGATTCGCGGCGATGCTAAATACGCGAATTTGATCAAGGAATCAATAAAAAGCCCAAACAATGGATTACGCCAAGCCGCAATAACAGCAATTGCCAAACTCAATTCCGGTGAAGTTGTTGAGCCGTTGATTGATTTGCTTTTGGGAGACGATGCGGATTCCGTTCAAGCGGCGGGGTTGGCGTTATCAACTTTCGCGAACAAACAAGTTGACACAAAATTGATCGAGATTTTGCAGACGGAAACTGACGCGAAACGTTTCAATCTTGCCAGTGATGTTCTTGTAAAACGCAAAACGGCAGAGTTTTTACCATTGCTGTTGACCAAACTCAAATCAAATACAGTACCGGATCGCAAGACGGCAATTGGTCGGGCGGTATCGATGGCATCAGCGGAAAATTTTGCGGATTTTATTGATTTATGGTTGGTGGTTTCTGATCGCAACGAACAGAACGAAATAGAGAAAGTTATTGCAAAATTCGCCAACGGAGACGCAACGGCAGTGGTTGCCAAACGGACTCCGCAGAACAATACGAAAATGTATTCTCTTTTGGGTCGGATTGGTGATCCTAAGACGTTGCCCGACTTGAGAAAAACGCTTACGGAAACGTCGCCGGAGGCTTTGAGTATGGTGATAGAGTGGCCCGACGCAGCTGTTGCTAAAGACCTTATTGACATCGTGCAAGGAAATTTAGGCGAGTATTCGGTAAACGACAAAATAAAAGCGTTACGTTCTTATATCCGCGTGATTTCATTGCCGCAAGACAAGTTAGGAATCAAAGTAACGGTTGAGGAGCAAGTTGAATTTTTGGCGAATGCGTTCAAGTTGGCAACGCAAGATGAAGAACGGAATCTTGTTCTTCGCAGGCTTGGTTCGGTGCGTCATGTTAAGTCGTTGAATTTTATTGTGGGTCAAATTGACAATGAAAAGTTATTCGAATCCGCAGTAACCTCAATACTAGATTTAGCACACCACGCCCAACTACGCCGACAAGATGCCCAAACCTTCAAAGACGCTCTCGACTTGGTAATAAAAAGATCAAAAAATCGGGGACAAATCGATAGAGCAAATTCCTACTTGAACAGCTTCTAACGCAAAATTAGATCGCCGAGTAGTGAATGAGTAATATTTTTTTTCGACCGAAGCTGATCTCGATTGGCTTTGGTCGATTTTTATTATTTTAAAAATATCTTTAAGGAACAATAGGGACACAAAGGACATTGGGGACAAAATATACCGTAGCCGGTAGGGCGATAGGCTTCGCCTTTGAACAACCGCTTCACGTTGTTGCGTTTGCGGGTTCAGCTTCAGGAATTTGTAACTATTCAGTCGTTTGATTTTTATTTTTTTATTTTACCGCGAAACACACGAAATTTACGCGAAAAGACGCGAAACTAAATTATTCGCGACCTTTCGTGCTCTTTTAGCGTAT
>JAIRWK010000102.1 GCA_031268995.1 Planctomycetaceae bacterium | reverse complement strand
AATTGTTGTTGCAGAATTGGTTGCGTAAGATGTTTGCAATAAAAGAAAACATCTTGCAAATATCGAATTATTACGGACATGACAATGATGTTCGTAAGTTATCGAATCGCTTGCGAGATTGGTCGGCGGAGTATTTTTGATTTATTGAAACAGGTATTCCTCCAACCAACAGCTTAGCGGAACAAACGATACGAAGAGTGGTTTTGAACCGGCGAATCACGCAAGAAACACGCAGCGATTGGGGCAACCGTTTCTGGGAACGCTTCTGGTCAATCTCGAAAACATGCGTTCAACAAGGAAAAAACATCATGAAATTAAGTATGCAAATGCAAGGTCAAAGTATGACTTTGATCTTGCGTTTGTTATTACCATACTTCTCACACTTGAAAATTCGGTTTTTATTCCCAAAGGGACATCAGAGACAAGAGAGACTTTAGGGGACATGATATACTGAAGCTATTTTAAAATTCCTGAAGCTGAACACGCAATCGCAACAACGTGAAGCGGTTGTTCAGGGGCGAAGCCTATCACCCTACCGGCTACGGTATATGCGGTAAACATTTTGTCTAAAAACAGAATTTTCAAGTGTGAGAAGTCTACTACTAAAATAACAACTTAACCAAAACAAAGGATAAAAATTATGAAAAAATACATTTTATTGGCTCTCTCTTTATTTTTTCTCGCCGGTTTATTGAATATTAATGGTCATTTATTTTGGGGCAATGCCTTAGCACGCAAACGACGCGGATTTGTCAGGATATTCGCAAGATCATAAAACGAAATCTGATCTGCGATTATCTTTTCCAATCTGCGTTGTCTGCGTGCTGATTTTTCTACGCGATTGCGACGCGAAATAGCGGCTTGCCGAACTCTACTGCTTCGCCGTTCCGTACCAAAACCTCAATAATCTTGCCCGAACATTCCGCTTGAATATCGTTGTACACTTTCATTGCCTCTATCAAGCACACCGTCTTGTCCTGCGTAACATAATCGCCAACCTTGACTAACTCCGCCGCACCCGGACTCGCCGCCGCATAAAACGTACCAACCATCGGACTCTTTATATAATGAGACTTCTCCTCATCAACTTTATTGTCGCTCTTCGTGTTGTTTTCCGGCGGCGGTGTTGGCGCGGCGGCGGTTACGGGTGTCGGGCAAACAGGTTGTGGAAACGAAGAAGAACCCAACACCGACGGAACACTACGCTTAAGCTCAATATGAACATCACCCTGCTGCAACACAATCTCCGAAAGATCATGCGACGACATCAAATCAATAAGTTGCTCTATCCGTTTGATGTCAAAAATATCCGGATTGCTGGTTTTAGAGTTATTTGCCATTTTAGTAAAAAAACTTTAACGTTCTGGTTGATTGTAACAGGAAATATTTTGCCCGATTAATCATAATATACCGTAGCCGGTAGGGCGATAGACTTCGCCCTTGAACAACCGTTTCACGTTGTTGCTCAGCTTCAGGAATTTTAAAGTAGCTTCAGTATAAAAAGGATATAAAGGATACGAAGGATATTGGGGACAAAGAGTATAAAACGCTCGTTGGTGATTATGTTGGGATTTCGGCGACTAGCTCGATTTCGATTTTTGCACCAAGCGGAAGAGCAGCAACTTGTACAGTGCTTCGGGCTGGTTTTGCCCCGTTTAAGTGACTCTC
The DNA here is from genome assembly GCA_031268995.1 of Planctomycetaceae bacterium. Lineage (GTDB taxonomy): Bacteria > Planctomycetota > Planctomycetia > Pirellulales > Thermoguttaceae > WRKP01. The sequence goes on along the minus strand of JAIRWK010000102.1, from coordinate 7,151 downwards.
GTATGCCTTGTTCATTTGTGCAAATTCCGATAAGTCCGACAAAAATACGGTTGTCTTCACCACATGTTGCCAAGACGATCCCGCCGACTTGAGAATCGCGTCCAAATTCGCCAACACCCGAATCGTCTGCTCCTCAATCGTGCCGCCAACCAACTTCATCGTCTGCGGATCAAGAGGAATTTGCCCCGCCGTAAAAAGCAAACCGCCAACAATAACGCCTTGCGAATACGGACCAATCGCAGCCGGAGCATCGTTTGTATTTATAGTTTTCATGATTTTCGTTTTCTTGGTTTGTTTTATACCGTAGCCAAGCTTTGCCCTTGAACAACTGCTTCACGTTGTTGCGTTTACGTGTTCAGCTTCAGGAATTTTAAAGTAGCTTCAGTATGGACATTATACCGGAGCTGGCATATTAGCCGATTTCTTCGAGAATATTTTGAATTTTGGTTTTGGATTGTATTCCGATCAGTTTATCGACAACATTGCCCTGCTTAAAGAAAAGCAACGTCGGCAACATCTCAACTCCGAACCTTGCCCCAAGCAACGGGAACACACCCACATCGACTTTACCGATTTTAACTTCGCCGTCATACTCCTCCGACAACTGCTCCAACACCGGCACAATCGCACGGCAAGGCGCACAAGTACCCGAAGCAAAATCCACCAACACCGTATCACCCACACCCAAAACTTCCGAATCAAAATTCGTTTCCGTAAGTTCAGTTATCATATCTTTTAAATTATATTGTGAAATATCGATCCTAAATCGAAGCCGCCGAACTTCAAACAGGCGACAGATTGTATTAGATTCGGCTCATATTGCAAGTAACCCCCTTCCCTTTAGAACAGACGGCGAAAACTTCGGTAGCATCGTTATACTGAAGCTATTTTAAAATTCCTGAAGCTGGGCACGCAAGCGCAACAACGTGAAGCGGTTGTTCAGGGGCGAAGCCTATCGCCCTGCCGGCTACGGTATATATTTTGTCGTTCGCGATGTGTTTTGTCAAAGTTGGACAATTCTGCTGTTTAAGCCGGCTGGAGAGTTCGCTGAACTTTAGCAAAATTTATGAAATGAGTAATTGATGATTTTTTAACCGATTTGAGTATTTTTAAGATTTATTTTTTTGAGAAAGTTGTGTTTATTTTATAAATTTTCTTACACGCGTTAAATTTGGGAGTATACTACACAACGTAATACCGAAGCCGTTTTGCAAATGGGCAAATTGTTTGGATAGGCTCGGTTTTGTTCCTGCCCATTTCACCGAGACAACATTTACCTTCTCGGTGAGGTTTCCAGATGTTTAACAACTTTTCAACACATTCGAAGGAGAGTATTTCGATGAAGAAACTTTTTACATTAGTGTTTGTTGCCGCCGTAGCATTTGTCAGCAGCAACGTTTTCGCACAAGATGCCGCCGCCGCAGCAGAAACAACCACATCGGAAGCTCCGATTGTGGTGGGACCTTATTGGCACGGTTTTGGGCATAATCACGGCGGACTTTATGGCGATCAATTTGTTGGCGAATACGGCGTACCCGGTCAAAAGCCGAGTTTGCTTGCCAGAATCGGTAATAGGCTCAAATCCGCCAAAGCCGCAAGAGATGCCAGAAGAGCAACTTCCGCTTACGGCAACGGTTTTGAAGGCGTTCCCACTCCAAAACGCAAATTGTTCACCCCGCGCAACAGAGCCGGTTTCGGCGGCGGTTTTAACGGTGGTTTTCATGGCGGTTTTGGCAACGGCGCATATCAAGAATTTCCGGCAGAATTCCAAGTTGGCGGTTATTATTGAGGCAAGGTGTCTTAATTTGATTGCCAAACAATATCGCAGTTGACAATGGGCGGTAGGCTTCGATACGGTAAAAGCAGTTCGATTTAAGTCAGAACAAATTCCGTGATTCTATCCTGTTCCAGTTTAGAATCACGGACGTTTTTTTCATTTAAAATATCAGCACGCAGATTTTTAAAGACAGATGGTCGCAGACCAGATATTATCCTCTGATCTGCGATCATCCATCAAAATCTGCGTGCTGATATTTTATCGGAATAGACCTCTTGTGAATCCGCAGAACATTATTAGGGACATTCCTAGAACAATTATTGAAACGAAAAATGGAGCTGATGCAAACATTTCTTTGTCGTTCTGTTTTAGCAAATCTATTTTTTCTTCCAATTGCATTCCTTCGACTTCTGGTTTTTTGCCGCCTCTTGCTTGCATTACTTGGCTCAACGCGGCTTGGTAATCCGGCGGTATTCCGTCTAGGATATTTCCGATGAATGCGTGCAATTGCCGATCTCCGCACGTGTCGCCCGAACAACCCGCACCGTGTTTTGCCACCATCTCAACATGCAACTCCGCCAAATTTTTTACCACCGCATCATCCGGTTTCCACATTCCCTTGCGCACCACATCCAACAACACCGCCGTCATGTCTTGCAACGCATAAGGATTCTTCGTCTCAAAATATTCCTTCAACTTCAAATTATGCTTGTCCTCTACATAAACCGAATACATCTCGTCCCACAACGATTTGTCAATCGACGACGGCTGGACAACATTCCACCCGCGCATATTCCGCATCGGTTCAACCAAACTTGCCGCGCCGCCTGCGCCTTCGCGTTGCAATCCTGCGATGTATTTTGGATTCCAAATTGACGATCTGGCTTCTTCGCGTATTGCTTGTACTGCTGTTATTGCCCGTGCTGATGTTGGGTTTCGCATGTCGCTAAACCAAATGTTCGGATCAGTTCCGGTTTTTGCCCGCACCGCCAACGCCAACGTATTAAACTCGTAAACATGGTCAAGCGTTAAAGGTCCCCATGTATTTGATGACATTGATTGGATCATTACCTCTGTTCCTTTGAGTTGCGACTCAAACAATCCGCGTACAGGAACTCCCCAAACTTTACCGCTTCGATACATTCCGCTCATGTTGCGAATATATCTGTCCGCAATCCGTTCTTGAGAATCTGTTGCCGAACGGTCAACCATTCCTTGAATTCCCGTTCCGTAATCGCCGTTTGCCGAACCAAAAATTCTCGCCGTCGAATATTCACGCGCCTCCGCCGGTGCAAATCCCTCTTGTTTTAAGTCTTCTTCCGTTTGCAATGAATTTTCTTTGATGAAATTTGGGTATTTTTCGTCGGGCAATTCCGCCACTAATCTTACTGCCTTGTCAAGTAACTCAATTCTGCCAATCGCCGCATCGCGAAATTGCCCCGAAGTCTGCGCAACAATATCAATTCGTGGACGCCCCAATTCCTCCGACGGTATCACCTCAACATCATAAACAATATTCCTGCTATCACGTCTCGGCTTCAACCCCATCAAATACAACGCTTGCGCCAACACAACACCGCGTGTCCGAATAAACTCGCCGCCCCAAAACGTACACGCAACCCTTCGCGGATAACGCCCGTCATTTTGACTGCAAAAATCAGATATTATCTTCTCCGTCAATTTGACACCGACTTTGTAAGATTCGACCGTTGGCGTTTGTTCTAAATTGACCGAAGCAATATTACGCCCTGTCGGCGCGGAATCGGGATTAAATATTACATCACCGCCCGACGACGGCGGAACATAACCGCCGCCCAACGCAATTATAAATCTCAATAACTCACCCTCCGACGAATCCGCAAGATTGTTCGCATGGAATAAACTCGCGTCAACCAACGCAATATACGGATCAGAAGATTCCTCACGCTTTTTCGGCGCACCCGTTATCTCGCCCCAACGCGATTGCCCGCCGCCCATTCCCATCATTCCGCCGCCTCCGCCGCGTCTGCCGCCCGAAGGATTGCCGCCGCCCATGTTGCCCATCATCGGCGGCATTCCTTGAGGCATACCTTGCGGCATCTCACGCGGCATTGTTGGTGATTGATCGGCTTCGGGATTGGAATCGGTTTTGGAGTCTGGTTTGGTTTCGGGATTATTTTTTGCAACAGGATTTTGTTCTGGATTATCTTTTGCAACAGGATTTTGTTCGAGATTGTCTTTCGCAACGGGATTTTTTTCTGGATTATTTTTCGCAGCGGCAACTTCGGCTTCGTCGTATTTTATCTTGCCCGCAAGCACACCACGAACAAAATACTTTACCGCGTCCGCGTTCTCGTCCGGTAAATCGGCAAGCCGTTTTGACTCGCGTATCTTGATAATTTTTTCCACAGCCGGTTCGCCAAGCATCGCAACAACCGTGTCCGAAATTTGCTCGTCCGTCCATTCGCGACCAATAACATGCAACCCGTCTTGAATGTTCACATCCGCCAAATGATCAATGTACTCATTCAATTGCTCAATATCTTTCGGCAATAACAAATAATCTTCCGCCGGATTTTCCTTGAACCCGATTTCTTTGAACATATCGTTTTTGCGTACAATTTCCGTCAACGACTTCACCAACTCCACCTTCAACGAATCGCCCTCAACCGTTTTGTAATCGTGAATTTTGTCGTTTATCTGACCAATATCTCCGTACAATTCGGCTTTCGTAAACGGCGGCGTTAGATGCGAAACAGTTACCGCACTCGCTCGTCTTTTTGCGATCAACGCTTCGCCGATATTGTTGATGATGTACGGATAAATATGCGGCATGTCGCCCGTCAAAATCGTCGGATAACAATAATCACTCAACGCAATTGATTTGCCTTTCGTAAACTCCATCGAACCATGCGTGCCAAAATGTACCATCGCGTCGGCACGAAAACCGTTGCGAATCCACAAGTAAGCACAAAGATACGAATGCGGCGGCGGTTGGTCGGTGCCGTGAACGGCAGACATTTCATCAGCTACAACACCTTCGTTTTCTTTCACCTCGATATTTTTGCTTGAGGCACTTCCGGCGTTGTTCGCGTTTATTTGGGGGGCAACATTCGTCGCCGATTCGCCCGCCTCGCCCGAAATGATCGCAACACTCGGAAGCGGCATCAACGCAATATTGCCCAACTTGACCCGCGTAACAATCAAATATGGTTTACCGTCTTTTTGTATCGTGTTTTGCTTACCCGGTACATCGCCCCAGACTCTAATCAACGCCTTGCGATTCGGGTCGGGCAAATCTTTTTGCAACCATTCCGCGTACTCTTCCGCCGGAACGTAAACCGGATCGCCTTCTTGCAAATATTTTTCCCAAGTTCCTTGCGCCCAGCCGCCAATAGTACAACCTTCCTTTTGAATTAAATCCGCAAGCCCTTTCGAATCCGCCGGCAATCGACCGCCTAAATCATAACCTTCCGTTTGCATTCTTTTGAGTACATTGAACAACGAATCAATTGTCTCCATTCCCGCAGCGCCAAGCGGCGAATGACCCGGAGACTTGTAATAAACAATGACAACACGTTTGTCGGCGTTTGCTTTCCGTTTTAGAGTAATCCACCTGTTCACACGTTTGACCAACATCTCAACACGCCCATCAATCGCCATCCTAACCGACAATCCATTCTCGTTGACCGAACGCGCCGCAATTGCCGTCGGTTCAATCAATCCGTCTAACTCCGGCAAAACTATAGATTGTCCGGTAAAACCGCCCGACATCGCCGACGGCTCACTCAACCAACTCTCCTTTGACTCCATAATATTAACCAACGTAATACACGGAATATTTTGTTCAGTCAAAAATCTAACCGTGTCAATTCCCATCAAACTGCCCATCGGCGTAAAAAGAATCACATCCGGTTTTATTTTTTCAAATTGTTCACGCAAATTCATCATCCCCGCCAAACAATAAACCCTACAACCCGATTCCGCTAAAAGCCCACTTATCCGATCAACCGCACCACGTTCAAGATCATCATAAAAATTGACAAACGCACCCGACAAAATAACACGCGGCGCATCTTTCGGCAACTTCGGATACGCCGCGTCAAAATGCTCGTCATACTTCTCCAACGTCTCATATAACTTGCCGTCAAGATGAAAGTATCCGCGTTGTGGGCGTTGTTTGGGTTCGGGGATGTTTGCGCTGTAGCCTTTGAGCTCACGGGCAAGATAACGTAAACCGTTGCTTAGATTTTCAGCTCCGCCCGCAGAAGCGTAAGCGGAAAATTTCTGTGAAATTTCTTTTGGGATATTGTTCAATTCTTCTGTTGACTTACGAGTAGATGCGGCAACATGAATCCACGCGCCGAATTTCGACGCTTTTTTAACATTATTCAATTCCGCGTCCGTAGGTTGCCAACCCATCCCGCGCAACATTACAAGATCATAATTCTCAAAAGACGCTTCGGCAATTTCTTCCTTTTTATATCGATGTACGGCAAAATTCGTACCCTTGACCGCCTCCTGATACGCAACCCACTCGCTGTCATACTCCGCAACAATCGCAATCCGCATCGGACGCAAAAATTGATAATAAAACGCATACGCACCCCATGTAAGAACGCCGAGAAAAATTATTGTTACGAAAATAGAGATATTCTTTTTCATACGATTTTGTTTTTTTATACCGTAGCCGGTAGGGCGGTAGGCATCGCCCTTGAACAACCGCTTCACGTTGTTGCGCTTGCGCGTTCAGCTTCAGGAATTTTAAAGTAGCTTCAGTATATTTATATTGTTTTTGGTTTTATGCTGCGGGCAATCCTTATGGTTGCCCTCACGGGTTTGTACAATTTCCCGTTACAGACCGACAATAGATTTGGATACGACCAACTCTATCTCCGAATATCCTACTACAAGAACCAAAATTGACAATGGGGAGTGATCAAACACTTTGAACAAAGAATATTTTTGCCTACTTTTTAAAAAAATTAGCACGCAGACGACGCAGGTTTGGAGAGGATATTCGCAAGATCAGAAAATAAAATCTTATACCGTAGCTGGTAAGGCGATAGGCTTTGCCTCTGAACAACCGCTTCACGTTGTTACGCTTGCGTATTCAGCTTAAGGAATTTTAAAGTGGCTTCAGTATATCTTGCGACTATACCGTAGCCAGTAATGCGATGGGCTTCGCCCTTGAACAACCGCTTCACGTTGTTACGCTTGCGTGTTCCACTTCGGGAATTTTGAGTATATCTCCTCTAAATCTGCGTTATCTGCGTGCTAGGGAGTGTTGACACTTCCCTTGACATTTTTTATTATAAACGTTATAGTTTGCCATGCAATGGACACACGAACACTACGAACAGATTAAACACTTGCTTCCGAAGCAACGGGGCAA
>JAIRWK010000091.1 GCA_031268995.1 Planctomycetaceae bacterium | reverse complement strand
AATACGCTAAAAGAGCACGAAAGGTCGCGAATAATTTAGTTTCGCGTCTTTTCGCGTAAATTTCGTGTGTTTCGCGGTAAAATAAAAAAATAAAAATCAAACGACTGAATAGTTACTTTATTTTTTTGACAGGATTTAACAGGAGAGCAGGAGAGCAGGATTTTATTATATCCTGACAATCCTGTTATCCTGTAATCCTATCTTATACTGAAGCTGTTTTAAAATTCCTGAAGCTGCGGTAAACCTACAACGCAGAGCGTTGGGCAGGCGTAGCATCGCGAAGCGGTTATTCAAGGGCGAAGCCTATCGCCATACCGGCTACGGTATACTTGATGTTGTCGAGTAGCTAAAATGTCGTATAATTTGTTGTGTTATGCTCATAGCACTATGAAATTCAGTTTTTATTTTTTTGACAGGATTTTATTATATCCTGACAATCCTGTAATCCTGTTATCCTGTCTTACTACTGAAGCTGTCTTAAAATTCCTGAAGCGGAACACGGAAACGCAACAACATGAAGCGGTTGTTCAAGGGCGAAGCCTATCGCCCTACCGGCTGCGGTATAAAGCCACTTTAAAATTCCCGAAGAGAAACACGCAAGCACAACAACGTGAAGCGGTTGTTCAAGGGCGAAGCCTACAGCCATACAGGTTACGGTACACAATCAGTTTGAGAGAATAATATATGTCGTCAAATTTTAATGTTGCTTGTCGGCTTGTTGAAATTGCGGGGAAGTTACCGAATTCGTTTGCGATAGTGCAATCAATCAACGGTGAATATAAGAAAATTACTTATCTCGATCTTGAAACAGATTCAAATTGTCTCGCCGCAGCGATGCACAATCTTGGTATTTGTCGCGGCAAGCGAATTGCTCTTTTTGTGCATTATGGTATTGATTTTATTTCGCTTGTATTTGCGTTGTTAAAAACCGGCGCGACAATTGTTCTGATTGATCCGGGTATGGGTGTTCGGCGAATGCTCAATTGTCTTGCCGAAATCGAACCCGACGGCATGATCGCAATACCGCCCGTTCATCTAGTCCGATTGCTCATGCGGCATAAATTTCCTAAATCAAAATATAATATTACTGTTGGAAACTGTTGGTTTTGGGGAGGGTTGTCGTTGGGCAAGATAAGACGCGAAAAAAATTGTGTTCAGTTCAATCCTGTTGAAACGTTACCTGATGACGTTGCGGCAATAATATTTACAAGCGGAAGTACCGGCGCACCAAAAGGCGTAGAATTTACGCATCAAATTTTTAATACGCAGATTGAAGAAATTAAAACTCGTTATGGAATTGTTGCCGGTGAAATTGATTTGGCGTGTTTTCCGTTGTTTGGGTTATTTGATTTGGCGATGGGCGTTACGGCGGTGATACCCGAATTTGACCCAACCAAACCCGCCAAAGCCGATCCTGAAAAAATTATACGCACCGCTAACGAATGCCAAATCACACAATCATTCGCCTCGCCCGCAATCTGGAATCGTGTTGCAAATTATTTTGATAAACTGAATGTATCAAAGCCTACTTCAAGTACCGACATTGGTATAACGAAGCCGGTACTTGAGGTAGGCTTCGCCCTTGAACAACCGTTTCGCGATGCTACGCTTGCGTGTTCAGCTTCGGGAATTTCAAAACAGCTCAAGTATGTCACAAATATTCCGACGTTGAAGCGAGTCATTTCTGCCGGTGCGCCGGTTGCGGCGGATATATTGCAAAAACTTAAACCGTACATTCATCCGCAAGGCGAAATATTTACACCTTACGGCGCAACAGAGTCTTTGCCCACCGCGTCAATTAACGCAACAGAAATTCTTACTGAAACGGTTGCGGTAACGAATTCGGGCGGCGGCGTTTGTGTAGGAAAACGTTTTTCTACAATTTCTTGGGCAATTATCGAAATCTCCGACTCGCCAATACCGCAACTTGAATCCGTTGTCAAATTGCAGAATGGGCAAATTGGCGAATTGATCGTTACTGGTTTGCAAGTTACAAAAAAATACATAAATCGACCCGAAGCAAATGTACTTGCAAAAATTACCGATAGCAACGGGCGAATTTGGCATCGGATGGGCGATGTCGGGTATCTTGATTCGCAAGACCGATTTTGGTTTTGCGGGCGTAAAGTTCACAGAGTTGAAACGCCGGAGGGGATTTTGTTTTCGATTCCTTGCGAATCCATTTTCAACCAACATCCCGCCGTATTCCGTTCGGCACTTGCAAACTCGCCGCAAGGAAAACCAAGAATATTTATTGAACCGCACCAAAATAATTTTCCCAAATCAAAAAAAGAAAAATTAAACTTGATAAATGAACTCCGCGAAATTGCACAAAATAATAAAATGACAAAACAAATCACAGAAATCCGGCTAATGAAAAACTTCCCAGTTGATGTCAGACATAATGTCAAAATAAACCGTGAATTGCTTTCGACTTTACGATAGCAGTAAGGCATCGCCCAAAAAGTGGTGAGTGTTAAGTGGTGAGTGTTATACTGTAGCTACGATGCAATTTATCTTTTTTTGACAGGATAACAGGATTACAGGATTGTCAGGATATAAAAAATCCTGTCTATCCTGCCATCCTGTAAATCCTGTCAAAAAAAATAAAAACTGAATTTCATAGTGCTATGAGCATATACCGCACAAACGCAAAACCGTGTGAAAGGTTACTATTTTTTCAGGGCGATGCCTAATTTGAAACAAGATTAAACGATGTTAATTACTCATCCAACGCGGGCGGAGATTGTTGAATCGGTTAGGTTAGCGTTTCGTCATTTGCCGCCGAACGAATTTCCCGCGCGGCAACAATTGATCATGAATCTTGTTGACGCGGGTTCAATTGAGATGGATGGTTTTTTTATTGGTTCTGATGGCGGAGTGGTTGTTGGTGTTCTTATTTCGCAATTGCGACCGGATGGTTTGATCAGTATTTGGTATCCGGCAACATTGGACAACCGTTCACCGCAACAGTTTTTCCCGCTACTCAATAACTACGCCAAATCAAGGAACGCGCCGGCAATTGTTCTAATGACGGATAAAGATCAAGTTATTGATGAAAAGGTAATTTTTGACAATGGTTTTGAGTATATTTCGGATATGTTGATGTTGGTTGCAAACGCGGCAACAGAAAGTAATCAAACTGTTGAAAACCTAAATTCTGCGCGTTTAAAATTTATACCGTTGTACTCAAGTTGTTTTGAAATTCCCGAAGCTGAACACGTAAGCGTAGCATTGCGAAGCGGTTGTTCAGGGGCGAAACCTACCGCCCATACCGGCTTCGATATACATGTTTCGACGTGTCGAGAACGGCTGATAAAATTGATGGCAAAAACCTACGTCAATACGAGGGATTTTCCGAAATTATTGGAGTTGTCGCCTGTGGACAATATATTGGACGAGTATTGGCGGAATATTTTTTTTCGTTCTGATTTGTGGTTTTTTGTACAAAAAATGGGCGAAGGTGAGGATATTGGGGTATTGTTATTGAGTGATGTGCCGCCGGAGCATGTTGAGTTGACGTATATGGGGTTGATTGAAGATGCACGCGGGCAAGGTTTTTCGCGGGAGATTATACAATTTGCCCAAAATACAACTGTTGCTTGTGGGCGAAAATTAGTTACTACAATAGTTGACGAGCAGAATGCCGCCGCTTTGAAATCTTATCTCAAACGGGGTTTCGTCGCGTGGGACAGAAAAAAAGTTTACGCAAAATTTTTCGTCTAAAGCATCGCCCATACCGGCTTCGGTACACACGAAATTTCCGCGAAAGAACATGAAACTATTTTTCGCGACCTTTCGTGATCTTTCGCGTGTTTCGCGTTTAAATCTATTCTGTGAACGATTACAAAAATATAGTAACCTTTCACACGGTTTTTCGTTTATGCGGTGATATACTCATAGCACTATGAGATTCAGTTTTTATTTTTTTGACAGGGTTTAACAGGACAGCAGGATATACAAGATTTTATTATATCCTGTTATCCTGTTATCCTGTTATCCTGTTATCCTGTTATCCTGTTATCCTGTCTTAAAAAGATAAATTTCATCGTAGCTACAGTATAGTAATTGTTTTTTAACGCGAAATACACGAAATTTCCGCGAAAGAACATGAAACTATTTTTCGCGACCTTTCGTGATCTTTCGCGTGTTTCGCGTTTAAATCTATTCTGTGAACGATTACAAAAAAACGGTATATTGTTTTCTTTGTTGTAACTATTCAGTCGATGGAATTTTTATCAACCACAGAGAACACAGAGTTCACAGAGATAAATTTTTTGAATACGAAATAAACGAAAATTTCATTTTCAACTCTTTCGTATATTTTCGTATTTAAAATTTCCTTCTGTGTTTTTTGTGTCCTCTGTGGTTATTTAAAATCAACTGAACAGTTACTCTTTGTTTTTGTGGTTATGTGTTCTGTGAAATTTTTCCGGTTAGTGAATTTGGGGGCAATGATTAGAGTTTTATTGTTGTGAGGGATTTACCTTACTTGAAAGAATATTTACAAAAGGTGTTATTTATTTTCGATAACAGGATATTGACGGGGGTGTTTCCCTCTCCCGTTGGGCGGTTTTTCGTGAAAAATAGCTTGTGGATGAATGTGGTTTATTCACTGCGTTTCAATCGCCTAATCGACAGTACATCCAAAAGTGCCTGAATTTCAAGTGTCTCAATTCCAAGAAATTTGAGTCTAATCGGCTAAAATCTGATTGGCAGAGACAGTCGGGGTTGAAAACTGGTTAGTTGAGTTTCAAATGCTAAGGAATTAAAAGTCGTTGTTTCAGGGGATATTCCACAATCTGTTCACTATCAGAAACGAAAGGAATTAGGAGAGATGAAAAAGAGATTATTGGGAGGTCTTGGAGTTGTTGTTGCGGTTGTCGCGATGCAATTTGTCCAGACTGATACTCAAGCGAGTTTATTCGAGAGGTTGAAGCCATGTGCTGAAGTTGGCGAGTGCAACCCCTGCGAAGAAGTTGCGGCAACATGCGACCCTTGTGGGGAAGTTGATGCGTGCAACACAAAGAGAAAGTCGAAATGGTTCGTCAATGGTTACATCGAAACCGGTTTTTTTGCAAACGAATACGGGCAAAAAACACATTACACTTCGAATAGACAGTATCGTGATTACAGTTACGACCCTTTAAGTGGGAACACTGATTACTTGCAAAATGTTAATAAGACTGGCGGTCAATTGAATCAGCTTTATATTTCAACAGGTCGATCAGTTGATGGCAGACACGGTTTGGACATTGGCGGAACGGTTGATTTCACTTTTGGTACGGATGCACGGTTCGTTCAATCTGCCGGTTTCGAATATCAAGGTACACCGGCTGCTAAAGAATGGCAATGGGGAACGGGCGATTATTATTCGGCGTTTGCCCAAGCGTATTTTGAAATCGCTTACAAGAAGTGGAATGTGAAGGTTGGTAAAGTTTATGCTCCGTTTGGAAGCAATAGCTACAAATCGACCGACAGATTCTTCTACTCGTTGGCGGATACTTACGGTATGGTTCCTGCGACAGCGTTAGCGGCTTATGCCACTTACAATGTAAGCAATAATTTTTCCGTTTACGCCGGTTGGGCACAACCCGACCAGTTTGGTGAAACAAGCGATGACAACGCCTTCCTGTTTGGCTTTGACTGGGCTGTCGGAAAAAAACTCACTTTGTCCTATGCCTTAGGTAAAGGTACAAATGATAGGTATAAATCATTACCAGGTGGTGCTGAAGTTGACTACTTCGTTCAGTCGTTGGTTGCAAAATACAAGGTCAGCAAAAAATTGACATCAATTTTCGATTGGAGTTTGTTAAATAACAACTACAAAGGTGCAGGTTATAGTTTTGTAGATGGTATTTACGGTATCAACACTGAATTGATTTATCAGTATAATTCCAGATGGGCGTTTGGCTTCAGAGCTGGGTGGGGAAGAGATATCAACGGATATCTTTACCAGAACGTTGTGAATGATCACGACAACAAGTACACATTCTCGCTTGGAGCCAATTGGACACCGCGAAAATGGTTGACCATTAAGACCGAATTGCGATATGATAAATTCGAAGACAGCAAAGACTTCAATACAACTGGTGACAATGGTGTTACTCGTCCTGGTGCTGAATGGAAGAACGATCAGTTAGCTGGTGGCGTTTCGGCAATTGTCAAATTTTAGTTTGTCGGCTATCGGCGTGTGATTCAATAATTACACGTTAAAAATTCCGAGCGAACCTCAAAGGTCGGTCAGTACAAAATACTGATCGACCTTTTTTTTGTCCACAATTCAAGGATTTTAAACCACAGAGAACACAGAGTTCACAGAGGGAATTTTTAGAAAGGTTGAGGATACGGATGTGTCGGTTAGATATTTTTAGTATACTCAAGCTGTTTTGAAATTCCAGAAGCTGAACACGCAAGCGCAACAACGTGAAACGGTTGTTCAAGGGCGAAGCCTACCGCCCATACCGGCTTCGGTATAAATCTTTTTTGATCATTCTGCTTCCAACCTCCTACAAAAAAAATCTCTCTCTGTGTCCTCTGTGTTCTCTGTGGTTAAAAATTCTCCCCCCTTCGTGCCATTCGTGTTGAAAAAATTCTCCGTATCTTTACGTTGAATAAATCATCAGTCCGACGAAACCTTGATCAACTCCAATTCGTCCGCCGCAACAATCCAACCTCTGCAATTTTTACAACCGCATTGGCATTTTACCGCTTTGTCCGCCGCCCACGCATAATCTATCGTCAATTGCTCACCCGGCAAAATATCCCGCAACGTCTCAACCCAAATCTCAGAATCAACATCATCCTCAAACTCCGGCTCAAATTCCACAACATCATCAATCACATTCGTAACCTCGACATCAGCATCAACCTCAACCTCGTCCGCACCACCATCACCAAAAAAACATTCGTCATCACACTCGCCCAACTCGTCATCGTCATCCTCAAACTCTTCTTCTTCGTCATCGTCCGGTTCTAAATCTTGAGTTTCCAAATTTCCCTCTTCCAGCTCTTCGCCTTCGCTTTCTTCTCCGTTTTTAACATATTGCGTCAAAAGACAGTTCGGCTCACACGCATGATTCAAATAACAAAACGGCGGCGCAGGCTCAAGCACCTTGTCATTGCCCGCATCAATACAATACTCACTACTGTACTCTGGATCAATAATTATCTTGCCCGGAACCCTAGCTATCGGTGTCCCCTTAGGAATAAAAGCATACGCAAATACCCCCAACCCATAAGCCGTCTCACTCACCCTAACACCATAAGGAAACACCCGACCACTGTCCGATAACCCACGAACAGGTAAAGAAACACTAATTTTATTTTGCATCTAATCTCAATATTAAAAGGAAACTTTTAAAACATAAACCATAACATCCAATGGATATTTTTTAAAGGACAACAAGGACATGAAGGACAGGGCGACCTCACAAAACCATTCTACAAATTACGGTGTAATTTCTGTACAGTTATTTTGAGTTGTTTAATTTTTTGTAATTCATTTTCCGGTTTCGAATCTTTCCGCGCGATTTCATTTACCAAATCGGCTGTTGCCTTCGCGATCATTGTTGTTGTAATTTCGTCAAGTCCTTTAACCGGTAGCTTGTCCCAATTCTTTTGCGGATCAGTCAATAACTGCCGCACTTTTTCGTCCTTCGGATCAACCAATAATTTGTTCACCATCTTCAAATCATCAGTCAAACCAACAATCCTTAACTTGCCCTTCTCAAAATCATCCGCATCATACCTCGCAATTAAACCGGCAGTCTCAACAAATACCGCTAAATGCCTCTCAATTTCTCCAACCGCTTTATCATTTTCAAGACGTTGAATATCGCCCGAATACAGTAACTCAAGAATCTCGCCTTCTAATTGAACTTTTTGAATAAGCGCGTTTAATTGACGCTCTTTTGTTACCTTGCCAATGTTCGTACCATAACCGATAACGATAGTTGAAAAAATAAGCGTCAACAACGTTACCCCTAAAACCGTTTTCGTAAACTTGCTCGAACCCCGCCACTCACCAAGAATAAGACCCCAAAGAGAACTAAAAATCATAATACTCGCCATGTGAAGAGGCCAACTCGAAAAATTAAAAACACCCATCTGAGTCTCGCCAAGCGAATAAAAGAAAAATTGCAAATACCACGTTACACCAGCTATCGCACAAAAAATATAATTGCCCAACATCGGTACACGCAACGACTTATTAACAACACCCGATTCCTTGACATTTTCGGGAATAATTATCTTGCCGTCATCAGTCATATTTTTTGCCAAGAATTGTCCCGCACTTTTATTTCTGCGAATTAAATAAAGACACCAAATTAAATTCGTCGTAAATCCTCCGGCAAGAATTACACATAATCGCGGCAATTGCGACCAAATTACCGGCGTTCCATGCATCAATGAAAGATCAGCAATTGGTTGAGTTACATTCATGCCGTAAGACATGCCGGCACTCATGATTCCTGAAAAAGTTGCGACTAATATTCCTTTTGAGAAATTGAATTCTTTGATCGTAGCCCGTTTGGCTTCCTCCGACATCTCACGCTCCTTAGATGTGCCCGCAATTGCCGCAATAACAATACCCAAAACACAAACCACAAGCCCCAAAAGCACAACCACTCCACTGTCCGTACCAAGTATCTCACTGCCAAATCTGCCGCCAAATATCGGCGGTATTATCGTACCAAAAACCGTACAATAACTAAGCGCAACCGCCATCCCCAACGACATACCCAAATAACGCATCGTCAAACCAAACGTCAAACCACCAGCCCCCCACATCATCCCAAAAAGAAATCCATAAAATACCGTCAACGGCTCCGAATAAACCGCCTCAAAAAGAACCGGTAATAAATTGCTGGTAAAGAAAAAACCAGCCACCCAAGGCGCAATCAGCCAACTAAATACCCCATTGACAATCCAATAAACCTCCCAAGACCACTTCCTAACCCCACGAAACGGAACATAAAAACTACCAGAAGCAAGACCACCCAACCAATGAAAAAATACCCCCAATAACGGATTCATCACCAAAATCTCCAAAAAATTTGTAAATTACTTGTATTTGTAAATTATTATAACTACCTCAATTAAATAATCAAAATAGAACATAACCCAAAAAACAAACCACACAACAACCACAACATCACCCAACACGACACACAATCCAAGCGATCATAACACAATTTTAACAACACACAAGAGAGAGGTTTATACTCTTTGGAAGTTTATTTTGAAACGAAACGATCTCATTGTTAGGGGCGTACCCTTGCGGTCGCCCAGACACGGGAATTGACCTCACAAGGGCAACCTCAAGGATTGCCCCTACTTGTATGATTACTTCGTAATATATCTCTTTTTTCTGCGCACTACGCAAATAATTATTGTAACAAAAATTCCTGCCAATGTAATTAGTCCGCCAATTTTGATCAACGGCGGATCATAAATCATTGTTACTCGATGTTTGCCTTTGGGTAACTCGACAGCACGAAAAATTTTCCGAACAACTTTAACCGGTATCTCATTGCCCCCAACATAAGCCCTCCAACCTCGCCAATATTGCTCCGCAATTGCCACCGTCTCAATCTCACCACTAACCTCAACATCAAATATAATCCTATTCGGCTCAAATAAAACATAATTTCTCGGCACCGAATCCCCCAACCGCCAGATAGAAACGTTATCAATAAAATTTGATTTTTCACCGTTAATAAATTGAGAATCAATAAATATTTTGTCTGCATTGAAATCAATATTCTCCGAAAAAGAATCGCGTTCGGCAATAATATATTCGACTCCAAGTTGCCGTAAATGACGTTCAAATAAACCGGTTGAATTTTGCTTTTCAGCGTTTTTTCGCTCCGCCGCGATTTGCGCCATCGCCCAATAATAATCCTTGTGCATAAACGTTCCCCTAACATCAATCACCGCAATCCGCCGCACTAACGCATGACGCGGATATAACGTCAATTGCTCCCAGTTGACAATCTCCTCTATCCTGTTCGCCGAAGAATAGAGATTGAATTGCGGCGGATAACGCAACGGATGAATACGATAAACACGAATCGGTGCAATTTGATCGCGATCATTTTTGCCCAAATGATTTTTTGTAACATTAAATTCATTGTCTAATTTGGTCAATTTCAAAACATCAGACTCAATCCTGTTATCGCCAAACGGTAACGAAACAACTAACCACGAATTCGCAATAAAAAGATCAATCGTCAAAATAATTATCAAACACCAACCGGAAATAATTCGCCTAAAATTAAAAGAATATTTTTTACCATTGCCAAAAAAAATGTAACGAAAAATACATTCAAGAATAAACCAATTTATTGTAACAATAATTAAAGAATAAATCAGATTATTTTTTGCCATATTGCCGTCAAAAGAACCAAACAACGGATGGCTTGCGAATTTCGGAAAATCATTGCAACAAATAAAAATTACAAATACACTATAAATCGCAACTATAATTCGTGTCATCACAACAGTAAATTTTGCAAATCGCTTATTAAGCCCAAAAGTATCAAATCCAACAGCAGCAAAAAACGAAATCGCAAGAGTTACAATCGTCAACAATTTCGACGGATAACGGAATAAATTGTAAGCAGGCAAATTCCACAATAAACGATAAAATAAAAAATTATCACCAAAACTTGCAAATAAAAAAAATATTAAAATTGCGAACATCACAAGTATTATTTTGTGCCTTTTTCGTATCCTAAAATCGGCATAAGCGGACAACAAAAATCGTGCGTTAAATTTGCAGCGTACAATAGCTGAAATTATTGTAACGATAATTGAAATAATTGAACACAATGCAAAAATTGCGGGAAATAAACCGACGTATGCCGTTGGAGTCCAAAGATTTTTTTCGCCCAAAAATGCAGCGGATAAACTACTGTTGATCGGAAATAATTTGCCCGTAATACCGCTAAAAAGAAACTCAAAAATACGCAATGGTTGAAATGAAAAATGATCGATTGAGGTATTGTGTTGGGCGAGTGTTCGGTCGGATAATTGCAAAAATTCAACTGTCGGCAAAATTTGAATCGCCGCAAACAGAAACGTTAATAAACCCGCAAACAAAAAATATACCAACGCCGATATGGGCGATAGGTTTCGCCCTTGAACAACCGCATCACGTTGTTGCGTTTCCGTGTTCAGCTTCGGAAATTTTAAAGTAGCTTGAGTATAAATAATTGTCCTAAAATTAAATTTGCCAAAAAACAAAATAAAAAAAACAATACAAATTATAACATTGTAAGCAGTTTGCGGATCGCCGCCAAGTATTAACATCGACATCGCAGCCGCAAGAGCAATTATATTTAAGTGAATAGTTGAAAGTTTTTTGTACGAAAAATCAGTACACATATTATGCGAATACGAATCGCCGCCGACACTATTTCGATTGCCGTCAATAATTATTTTTACTTGCCGTAACGCCTCCGGCAACCACGCCGCACCAATTAAAAACGGTAAATTATTCCATTGAAAAAGTACCGCGCCGCTAAAACCATAACTCAACCCCGCAAATACCGCAGCAGCACGTGATAACCGACTTATACGAATAAATCTATAACAAGTAAACACAGCAATCAAAACATGAACACCAACACAAAACGAATACGCACAATCACGATCTATGCCTAATGTTGTCGCTAATACGGCGAGAATTGTTATGGGATAAAAGCAAAGCGACGTAGGATTCGCGGCAAACGGTTGACCAAGATTTTCATAAGGATTCCAAAACGGAAAACGCCCCAACGCAACTTCCTCACAAATGTACCAAAACATCGGACGATAAAAATGAACCCCGTCCCTAAAAGCCGGTACGCCGCCATTGAAACAAAAAAACAGAATAATTACAAAAATTACATAAATATAATGATAAAATTTCATGTTCAAATTTGTAAAATCAAAACCAGTCGGGCGATAGAAATTACTATCTAATAATCTGTTAGTGATACTGCGTTTACGTGTCCGGTTTTTGAGATTTCAAATTTCGTTTTTCGTCTGCGGCACTTGGGCGAGAATATATTGGCGTGGTTGTCCAAACATCGGATGTCGGCAATTTGTTTTGAGCTAATCTTGCAGCAGCACCAGCACGCGGTTCAAATAAATCATCGCTCGTAACTTGCACAACCCCAGAAAACTTTGCCCCAAAACGCCGTAACGCCGGTCCTGCAAATGTAAAATTTTGGCAGCACACTACATCGCAGTCGTTATGAACGGTAGATTTTGTCGCTGAACTGCCGCTTTGCAATGTTGCGATTCCGTTTTCAATTTCGGGAATTTGAAAACTTTTTGAATGTTGCTGCCAATCATCTACAGACATCAACAACATTGCGTCAGTCAAGCAAAAATAATTGCCCGACGAATCCACACTCCAATCTTGCACCACAACTTCTCCACGCTGCGCATCAACCCCAATAGAAAACACTCCCCATAACCCCGCCAACATACAATTAAACGCAATTACCTCAAACGTACTCAAACCAATAACTTCCGCACCAACCGCATAAGCAAACACATTCGCCGTTACAACTCCAACACGTAACCCCGTAAACGATCCCGGTCCAATAATCACCGCAACCTTGCCAATATCACTAGGCAATAATTGCGACTCTCTCAAAATTTCATCAATCGCCGGCGCAAGCGTTTTCGCACTCCGCATCGACGACGGCAAAACACGCTCCACCAATAAATCACCACCCGAAAACAACGCAACACTACCACATTGATCTGTTGTCTCTATCGCCAGTATATTTGTAACTCTATCTATCATTTTAAATTATTCAAACGCAAATTTTCGTAAACCTCCACCCATCCAAAATCAACTCAACACCAATCACCACTACACTTAAGTAGAACAAATTGATACGTATTGACAATCAGTGTTGCAAAACGTTTTGCCCGATGTTCCGCTTGAGACAAATTTTCCGTACAATAAAATCCTTGTCCGAAATCCCTCTCATAAGAAGCAGATTTTAACTGCGGCGTTTGAATCTCGCAATATACCGTAGCCGTTAAGGCGATAGGCTTCGCCCCTGAACAACCGCTTCACGTTGTTGCGCTTGCCTAATGCTCTGCGTTGCAGGGTTACCGCAGCTTCAGGGATTTTAAAGTAGCTTCAGTACAACTACCATGATATATCGGCTAAGGTATCAGTTAGGGCGATATTGTCTTGAAACCAAATATAACGTACAATTGTCCTCAATGTGTTGACGTTCGATCACAATCAACTAACTTTTTTTCCGACATTTAACAAACAATATTTTGAAAACATGTTTACTCTTTTAGTAGCTTTTTTATCGTTTTTTGGTTTTATTGTTGCGTACAATACTTACGGTCATTTTCTTGCCCGCCGAATATTTCGGATTAGCGATGACGAAATTGTTCCAAGTGTTGAGTTGCGTGATGACATAGATTTTGTGCCGACTAACCGCTACGTGATTTTTGGTCACCATTTTACGGCAATAGCGGGAACTGGTCCTATTGTTGGTCCGACGATAGCTGTGATATGGGGTTGGTTACCGGCGTTGCTTTGGGTTATTTTCGGCAGTATTTTTATTGGTGCGGTGCATGATTTTGCTGCGTTGGTGCTTTCGCTTCGCAGCAAGGGACATTCGTTGGGAGATATTGCCGGTGAAGTGTTATCGCCTTCGGCGAAGTTACTTTTTTTGATTTTGCTGGCGTTTATTTTGGCAATTATCGTTGCGGTGTTTGGCAATGTTATTGCTAAAACGTTTGAAGATTATCCCCAATCGGTAATGCCAACTGTGATCTCAATACCGGTCGCGATAATACTTGGTTTGGTAACGCATCGTTTTGGGATTTCGTTACTTTTGGCATCGTTGTGTTCAATTGTTATTCTTGGATTAACGGTTGTTATGTCGGCAAGCAATCCGGTCTTTTCCGTTCACATGCCCAACCTCGAAAATTATCACGCATCACTCAACTCAACAATGTTGTGGACGTGGGTACTTTTTATTTATTGTTATTTTGCGTCTGTTTTACCCGTTTGGCTATTGTTGCAACCGCGTGATTATGTGAACAGTTTAATTTTATATATCGTGTTGGCGTTGATTGTGGTTGGTTTGGTGTTGGCGGGAATTTCGGGTTCGGCGGACATAATGGGAGCATCGCCTCCGTTGCGGATTTCGGCAGCGACAGAATCCGGCGCACCTCCGATTCTACCTTTTTTATTTATCACGGTTGCTTGCGGTGCGGTGAGCGGATTTCATGCGTTGGTGAGTAGCGGGACAAGCAGTAAACAGGTTGCGTCAATGAAAGACGCATTGTTTGTGGGTTATGGCGGGATGTTGTTAGAGGCTGCTTTGGCGGTGTTAGTTATTTTGAGTTGTACGGCGGGAATAGGAATCGGGATTGTAAATTCTTCGTCGGCAGCCGCAACAACCGGCGTATCCAATACAACACAAACACAAATTCAAATTGACTCCCAAACAAAAACAACTTCACAAGAACCATTCATCATAACAGGACGCGACGCTTGGAATCTACGTTACAATCGCAATTGGAAAGAAATGAATCTTGGCGAGCAAGTCGGTACGTTTATTGAGGGCGGTGCAAATTTTATTAGCAAGGTCGGTATTTCAACGAGGTTTGGTCAAGGGATAATTGCAATTTTGGTAGCGTGTTTTGCGGCGACGACGATTGATGCGGCGTTAAGGTTGATGCGTTATATTTTGCAGGAGCTTGGCGGGATGATTCGATTTGCACCGATGCGTAATCGTTTTTTTGCAACGGCTATTGGTTTATTGATGGCAGTTGGTCTTGCGCTTTGCAAGTCGGCACCCGATGCGTCATATGGAACGGGCGGATTGATTTTGTGGCCTATTTTTGGAGCGGGCAATCAAGTTATTGCGGGGTTGACGCTTATTGTTGCGGGAGTTTATTTGATTCGGAAGAAAACGCGGGCAATATATCTAATGATACCGGGTGCAATAATGATTATTCTGCCGCTTTGGGCAATGCTATACAACATCCTTTTTATTTTTACCGCCAACGGTCAATATCTGCTAACTGTTGTTGGGATATTTATTATATTTCTTGCAATATGGTTGATGTATGTTGCGTTCGTTGCGGTACGTAAGATGATCGAGATTGAAAAGAATCATGAACCAAATGACAAAAATATTCAATGACGAAATTTCTGTCTCATGATCAATTCAGGGAATTTCTATACTCAAGCTGTTTTGAAATTCCTGAAGCTGCGGTAAACCTACAACGCAGAGCGTTAGGCAAGCATAACAACGTGAAACGGTTGTTCAAGGGCGAAGCCTGTCGCCTTATCGGCTACGGTATATAATTTTTTAGTGGAAAAATATATGAACTACGATTACAAGAATAAGATAACGATTGACGAATTGCGTAATCAATTTGACGGAGAGGTTGAGCGGTTTTCAAACGAGCAGACCGGACAAGTTAGTTCGGTAGATGCGCCGCTTATTTTGTCGATTTTTGAAAAGTCAATTTCACAAATGTATCCTGACGCGAAACGATTGCTTGATATCGGATGCGGCGCGGGCAATTTTTCATTGCGTATAACGCGGAAGTTGCCGCAGTTGAAATTGACCTTACTCGATTTGAGCTGCCCAATGCTTCAAAAAGCAAAAGAGCGGCTTGAGGCGGAAAATTTTGTTGTCGAGGAAATAATCCAAGCCGATATTTCTAAGGCGGAATTGTCGGAAAACAAATTTGATATCGTTGTCGCGGCGGCATCGTTGCACCATTTACGGACAAAACAGGATTGGCGAAATGTATTTGGTCGGATTTATCGTTCACTTATTTCGGGCGGCTCTTTTTGGATATCCGATTTGATCAAACATGAAAATGAAACAATCGAATTGTTGCAAAAGGAACGATACGCCGAATATCTTCGCGATTCACGCGACCCCAATTATCAACAACATGTCTTTGAAAATATCGACCGTTCTGACACGCCGGAAACATTATCGTTTTTGATCAATGTGCTTGAGAGTTCTGGTTTTCGACAGATTGACATTATCCACAAAAACATGGTTTTCGCCGCGATTACTGCGGTTAAACCATCCTGATGCCAGATTATATACTCAGGCTATTTTAGCTGAACACGTAAGCGTAACAACGTGAAGCGGTTGTTCAAGGGCGAAGCCTATCGCCTTACCGGCTACGGCATACCGGCTGCCGATGTAGCTTCATTATATACTCAAGCTGTTTTAAAATTCCTGAAGCTGCGGTAAACCTACAACGCAGAGCGTTATGCAAGCGCAACAACATGAAGCGGTTGTTCAGGGGCGAAGCCTATTGCTTTACCAGTTAC
>JAIRWK010000087.1 GCA_031268995.1 Planctomycetaceae bacterium | reverse complement strand
AATACGCTAAAAGAGCACGAAAGGTCGCGAATAATTTAGTTTCGCGTCTTTTCGCGTAAATTTCGTGTGTTTCGCGGTAAAATAAAAAAATAAAAATCAAACGACTGAATAGTTACTTTTTTTTAACGTATGTATTTTGGATTATGAAAAAGAATGTGGTTATTGCGCAGAGCGGCGGACCAACTTGTGTGATAAATAGTTCGCTTCGCGGGGTGGTTGATGCGGCGTGCGAGTTTGACAATATCGGCACGGTTTATGGTGCGGTTCATGGAGTTGAGGGTGTTCTCAAGGAAGAGCTTTTGAATTTGTCGGAGCAACCTGAAGAGGAAATTGCGTTGCTTCGTTATACTCCTGTTGCGGGTTCGATTGGGACGTGCAGGTACAAACTCAAACCGCATCAAAAGGAAGATTTTGAACGTATTATTGAAGTATTCAAAACGCACAATATCGGTTACTTCCTCTACAACGGCGGTAACGATTCAATGGACACGGCAAATAAAATTGCCCAACTTGCGAAACAGCGCGGGCTGGATTTGCAAGCTGTGGGGATACCGAAAACGATTGACAATGATGTTGGTGATGGGGAGTTTAAGTTGATTGATCACACACCCGGTTATGCTTCGACGGCGAAGTATTGGATTCATGCGGTTCAGTGTGCTAACGAGGAAAACAAGGGGTCATCGCCGGCGGATCCGGTGCTTGTGCTTCAAGCGATGGGGCGCAAGATTGGTTTTATTCCGGCGGCGGCGAGGCTTGCTGATATTAAGCGTGAGATGCCGTTGTTGATTTATCTTGCGGAGTCGAGGGTTTCGTTGGAGGGGTTGGGCGGTCAAGTTGATGAGATGTTACGGCAAGCGGGGCGTTGTATTGTTGTTGTGAGTGAGGGGTTTGATGTCGGCGAACTTGGTGCTGTCAAGGATTCGTTTGGTCATGTGAGTTTCAGTGCAAGCCAAATTACTGTTGCGCAAACTATTGTCAACTATCTCAATAAACGAGGTTTACCGGTCAAGGGTGCTGCGCGTGCTAATGTTCCGGGTACAGACCAAAGGCATTCGATTGGTTATGCTTCGACGGTTGATTTGGACGAGGCGTACAGGCTTGGGCAGAAGGCGGTGGAGTTAGCGGCGACGGGGCAAGGCGGTTACATGTCAACTATTTTGCGAGAAAAGAGTTTCATATATAACGTCAAATATGACAAGGTACCGCTTGAACAAGTTGCCAACAGCGAGCGAACTTTTCCGGCGGATTGGATAACAAAAAACGCTACGGATGTAACGGACGATTTCATAAAATATGCCAAACCGTTTGTCGGCGAGGAAAACATAACTCTCCCAATGATAAACGGACGACAACGACTCACGCAATTTGAGCAAATTTTCGCGGAAAAGAAGTTACCGGCATACACACCCGAAGCCGACAGAAAAAAATAAAACGGTGAGCCGCAAATAATTTTTCGACCAATTTCGACCAAAATCGATTTTGGTCGAAAAAATTTTTTGTAAAATTCTGAATTATTCTAATTATTCTCTAAATTTTGTACGATGCTAGGCTAACTGGTATAACCGGTACATTCGATCAAGTTTAACATTATTGTTTATGGTGTTGTTTGTTTGATTTGTTGGTGTCGCGATTTGGCATGCGGTGGTCTTCATATATATAGTAAGGAAATTATTTAGTAAAAAATGCAAATGAAACTTTTACAGTATTGTTTATTATGTTTTTTTGTTTTGGTTCCTTTTGTTGAGCTTTTTGGGGCGATGTTGCGGGTGGAGAATGTTGTTCGGGTTAAGGGGCAAGAGGGGACGGAGATTCGAGGGTTTGGAATTGTTACGGGGCTTAGCGGTACTGGTGATGATCCGAAAAATTTTGGTCCTACTGCGAAATCGATATTGCAGATGTTGACTCGTGCGGGTTTACCTGAAGGTGATGTTCGGTCGATTAGTTCTTCGCGTAATACTGCGCTGGTTGAGGTTTCGGCATCGATTCCGGCGAGTGGTGCTAGGAGTGGTGAGTATCTTGATTGTGCGGTAACGTCTGTTGGGAATGCGAAGAGTTTAGCGGGCGGTCGTTTGTCGCAGATGAAGTTGTTTAGTCCGATACCGATGTCACCTGAAGAAACGCCTATTCTTGGTATGGCGTGGGGCAACCTCTCAGAGATCACGGGCAAATCGAATAATGCTTTTATTACGAAGGGTTGTCGATTGACGGCTGATTTTAATAATCCTTATATCAAAGACGGGTGTGTTACGTTGGTGTTGCGTCCTGAGCATGCGAATATGAGGATGGCGTTTAATATTGCGTCGAGTATAAATCAGGCGTTTGATGCACAGACGGACGACAATTATGAAGGCTCGCAAAACACAAGCAATCGACGGCAAGTCTCAAACAATAACCAACGTAACAATATCGGAAGAATTGCGAGGGCGATTGATGGGAGTTATGTTATTGTTCGGTTGCCGTTGGAGAATTTTCATGATCCGATGTTATTTATGGATTCGTTGTTGGCAACTGAAGTAATTTTAACTGAACCAATACAACCGCAAGTTTTGATTGATGAGAATTCGGAGACGATTATTATTGACGAGGAGGTTCATGTTCGTCCTGTTGTTATTTCGCATAAAAACATGGTAGTTGAGATACGTCCGCCGGTTGCTTTGCCGGATCAGGAAATAAATCCGCAACGTTTTATCGATGTTGACACGGAGACTAAATTAAAACAATTCAACGGCGAAACTATCACGAACACAAAATTAAAGTCAGTGCAAGCCTCAATGGATTCTTTGCGATTATCGTCTCGTGATATGATTGACGTTATAAAATCGTTGCATCAGAAGGGTGCTATTATCGGCGAAGTAAAATATATTGGAAACAAATAGGAGCCGATTCAAAACGTAAAATATCGGCTACGGTATATTTTTAGAAAGTCCAATAATCAAACCTTATATTTTGTCAAAATGTTACAGGATATTTTATCAGTCGGTAATTTGGGAACGATGCCGCAATTTCGGATGCCGGGTGTTCCGGTTGCGGGCAAGGACGATAAAGTAAATGACAAGTCGGGCATTATTGACGAGGTATTGATTAGCGGCGAGGATAATACGCGGGGCAAAAACGCGAATACTTATAAACCGCCGGCACAAAAAACTACAATAAATAACCAATACCAAAACCAAAATCAAACCGCAGCGTCATTCGATAAAAATGATCCAAATGAAATTGAATTTCGCGAGTTGTTTCATAAGTTTATCGGGCAAGTTTTGTTTGGGCAGATGTTGAAGTCGATGCGGGCAACGCAGGAAAAGAATCCGTATTTTCACGGAGGGCGGGCGGAGGAAATATTTCAAGATGAGCTAGATAATATTCTTGTTGAACAAATAACGAAGTCAACTTCAAAGAATCTTTCAGAACCAATGTATAACCAATTCCAAAGACAAAGATTCAATTAAGAGGAAGTAACTATTCAGTCGAATGATTAATTTATTTTTTAAACCGCGAAATACGCTAAAAGAGCACGAAAGGTCGCGAATAATTTAGTTTCGCGTCTTTTCGCGTAAATTTCGTGTGTTTCGCGGGAAAATAAAAAAATAAAAATCAAACGACTGAATAGTTACAAGTTTTTTGAATATGAAATGGACGAAAATTTTATTGTCAACTCTTTTGTATATTTTCGTATTTAAAATTCTCCTTTTTGCTCTCTGTGTCCTCAGTGGTTATTTAAAGCAACTGAATAGTTAACAAAACCGTTAAACATCAAATAAAAAAATGTCAGATAATTTGAAAAACAAAGCATTGGTTAAAAACGCCGTCATCTTAACTCTCGTTTTGGTGATAATCAGTTACGCAAGCGGATTTGTTGAAACGGGGAATATGTTGAATGCACAGACAACATATTCTCTCACTGGTAACGGTAACAGTAGTGATAATTCAAATATTAGTGCGGGTATTATTATTAGCGAAACCCAATATTGGCATAACGGCACTACCACCGCCAATAGTTACACCTCTAACGATTATCTTCAATTATCTACTTTCACAGCCTTGACAGAAGCATCAGGCAAACCTGTTGCGGGTATTCTTTCAAAATATAACGATCTACTCTTGGATTTAAACGGCGTGAATGTTACTGTTGAGAATACTGCTACTTCAGGTTCTGCGCTTCTGCTTGTAGCTGCTGGTTTTGGTTATGCTTCTAATGATAACTTTACTGGAGAGATTTGGTCTAGTACTTTGAGCAACTTGACAGCAACTTCTACTAGCGGAACTGCGTATGGGATGGTTTTTGCAAACGAAGACATGGATAATGTTGTTAGTCTTGGCGCAGGTGCATTTATTGAGGTTGGAACTCTCAAGGTTACGACCAACAGCACAACAGGTGAACACGCGGTTGGTTTTCAGGCGTTTAATGTTGATAGTGAGGCGTTTGTTAGTGTTGAGAAAATTGAATTTCATCATGATGGGAGCGGCGGTTCGGCGGTGGGAATGTTGTTGGGCGGTGTGTCGGGATTTGTTGTTGGCAAAATTGACTACAGCAATCTTTATGAATTTAATAATGGCATTAACATTACTGGTACGATCAAAGGTGACGATACTGTTGCGTCCGGTTTTCATGCAACAGAAATTATTGGTTCGCAATCTTCTTATGTTAGACTTGGCACGATTACTATTTCTTCTTCTGATGGCAATGACGAGGGGAGTTTGTATGGTGTGCAGATAAATCAAGTTGGCGATGATACTACTATTGTTGGTCCTTCGGATAGTAGCACGGTTGGGACGATTTCAGGTAATCTTATTGTGGGTGAGATTAAGCTTGGTACTGCCAGCTATCGGGCAAAAGAGGCGGCGGGATTGTTATTGAAAAATGCCGACAATGTTAAAGTTGCTCCATCAATTACGGAGTCGGGTAAAGTTACTCTTGATAAGATTACTGTGTATAGTGAGTCTGGTTATGCGTTGGGTGTTTCGCTTGGTGCTTATTCGCCGTTGAGTACTGATGTTGATTTTGGGTCTGCCGCGAGCGGGACGCTTATTCTTAATGGTGATATTAAGGTTGACAGTACCAATGGTGATGCTGTTGGTATTTTCGCCGGGCAACTTGTGAGTCTTGATGTCAAACACATAATTCAGGCTACGAGTAACAACGCCGCCAGTTACGGTTACGGTATTAAGACGATGGGCAAAACCGAACACAACGGCACGGATAACGACAAAGCCAGCGTTATAAATATTCTTAGCGACTCTTCTGCTTCTAGTGTCGGAGCGATCATTGGGACTACGAAAAGTGTGTCGTTGGGGGCAAGTTCTGGCGATACGGTTAATTTGAGTGTCAATAATTGGTTGAATGCGAATAGTGCGTTTACGATGGAGGGAGTCGAGTTGTTTCATGTCATTGAGACAAATGATTTCTCAACCGCAACCGGAATAAAAGACAGCAGACGTGGTACCGCAACTAATCCAAACGCTATTACAGTTACAAAAATTGACTCTAATAAAGTGCTTACAGTTGCCGACGAGTTCTTTTCAGAAGGGGGCAAGCAGCGTATTGAAGGAGGAGGTTATCTAGTTGTTACAAAAGGCGACGATCCAACTCCGGCTCTTATTGACAACTATCTTGAGTTCAACGCCGTGAGTGTCGAGTTGAAAGCCGGCGCGCAATTCTTCTTCAACTCAACAGGTTTCGTTGAAGCTGAAAACAACGTGAAAATCACGAACGGTTCGACAATCACTTTTAACCGCGCTGGTAATGAAATTGCTGGTATTGGGCGTACCGATTGGGCACCTGATTGGACGACGAAGCCGATTGGTTTAACAATTGAGGGTAACAGTGTGCTGAAGTTTAAGGGAGATTTAGATAATGGTGATACGGGATTTTATCTTCATCCGTTTAAAACTTATATTGGTTCTGGCGGTGCTGTGATTGAGATTGATGCTGGCATGGCTATTGAACCGGGGAAGATTAATCGCGCGACAGGAGCAAGCGGAAATATTTCTATTACGAAGAGTGGCAATGGCGAGTTGAAACTTATCGACGTTTTTGATCTGGGGACGGGCGGGACAATTAGAGTTAATGCCGGAACTTTATCGGTCAATGATCACGGCACGGGGTACGACCCAACTGTTACCGATGACGAGATTATTAAAAGCACACCGAATCTTTTGTTGGACGGCAACGCAAAATTTGTATTGAATGGTTTGAGCGCGACAGTTGATGCGTTGACGGGTACGAATGGGACGGAGATTTCGATTGACGCGAATCAACTTGCCGTCAATTACGGTATTATTTCGGGCAAGATGTCTTCGCTTAGCAGCGGGCGACTCGTGAAAAACGGTACCGGATATTTGACAATTAACGGCGACAACAGCGGAATGGCGGGCGCGATTGTACAAAATAACGGCACAATTGAGTTACAAAGTGATTTGGGCGATGTTACACGCGACGGGCATATTGATCAAGTTGGCGGAACGTTTATTTTTAACGGCGGCGGCAATGGTTCATCGGTTAAAGTTTTTGGCGATGTTAATTTAGGAGCCGACGTTGTAATAAAGGGCAATGTTATCGCGAAATCATTCGTGTTGGGTAGTAACGCGGAAGTAACGTTTGAAATTGATCCGAGCAAGGACTGGGACAATTTGATCACAGTTACCGGCACTCCATTTACGGATGTTACCAAAAATGTATTATTGGATGCTGCGAATCAAAGCGGGTTATTATATTCTCGCGTGGGGGCGTTCAACAACAACGACGGCACGTTTAGTCTTGACTATGAGACAACAACGCTAAGTAATTATGCACTCAAGAACGGCATGACGAGAAATGTTAGTCGGATGGGTGTTTTATTTGACGGGCTTATGAATCAGTCGAGTACCGTAGCGGAAGCAATTTATGGATGGGACAAGGACATGGTTGACGAATTATTATTAACATTTCTTGGTTCTGAGCTTTCGGCGGAGGCGCAAAGGCTCGCGTTTTCGAATCCGCAATATCGCATTTTCAATCATTTACGCAGCCTTGACCGTTCAACGCCTTCCGGCGTGTTGGGGCAATCTGGTTTTCGTGTTTTGCCGTTGAGTTATGATCTTTGGTTTGAGGGCGGTTATCGTTCGGAGCGAGTCAAGGGCGATTCGAATGCGTGGAGTTATGATGTTGAGCGCGGCGGTATGTTTGTTGGGATGGATATGAAGGTTGGGGACAGGATTACGTCGGGGTTGGTGTTTAGTTATGGCAGTCCGCGTGTATCGAATCGGATTGGCAAAATAACAGCCGATGATATTTCGTTCGGGATTTATTCAAAATTTCGCGTGTTTTGGGATTGCTCGGTCAACGTTTTTCTTGGATACGGCGTGCAAAATTACAAATACAACCATATCGGCTACACGGCAGATTACGACGGCGAGTCGTTATACGCAA
The DNA here is from genome assembly GCA_031268995.1 of Planctomycetaceae bacterium. GTDB lineage: Bacteria > Planctomycetota > Planctomycetia > Pirellulales > Thermoguttaceae > WRKP01. The sequence continues at coordinate 4,051 of JAIRWK010000087.1, read as the reverse complement.
GCATGGAAGTTGTCCGCCCGATTCAATTTTACACTTACGGACAATTGATTCCGCTTGTCGCGTTGGATTTTCAGAAGGCTTGGACTGATGCGTTTGTCGAGGGCAACGCGGCTAGTCCGAGTTATTTTGATTTACGGTTTGGCAAAAGCAGTATTGATCAAGCCGTGTTGCGTTTTGGTTTAAACTCAAAAATCATGCCGACAAGACAATTTCAATTACGGACAAGGTTGCAATACGGTTTGCAAGTTGCCGGCGACCTCTACGCCGCCACAAATACCTCATTCATCGTCAACCCAACCGTCTCACAAAACATACGAAGTGTAAAAAGAGGACGAAACAACTTGAACATCGGACTCGGAACAGATTTCTACACCACAAACGAATCAACAAGAATATTCCTAGACTACGACTACGACTACAACAAAAACGCAAACGCCCACTCTTTCCAAATCGGACTCGTTACCACAAGATAACAATTTCTTCTTTATACTCAAGCTGTTTTAAAATTCCTGAAGCTGTAGTAAAACTACAACGTGAAGCGGTTGCCAGGGGCGAAGCCTATCGCCTTACCGGCTACGGTATAATAAAATCCTGTCAAAAAAATAAAAACTGAATTTCATAGCGCGATGAGTATACTTGTTTGTATTGACAAGTGGCAATTATTATGTTAGAACGGCTGCACAATTGACCTGTGAAGTTTCACGTGATGAGTTTTTACTTTTGTAGATAAAAATTTTGTAATAAAATTTTCGGCGGAACGAAAACTGTTGTTTTTTTATTACCGCCGTTTTTTTTGAATTTGAAAAATTATGCTCGAACCGCCTATTCGTTTTTTTGTTTTTGAAATTTCTGACCCTACGCACGAAAACTCGCCAACTCACTCAACCCAAGATGTTGACGAAGCAAAAAACGCTTACGAAAAAGGTTTTTTTGTCTCAATCAATGAGGTTGTCCAGTCCCCATTGTCATCAAGACAAAAAGTAACAACCATTATCACCACCGACTGGGATAACAAAACCAATATAAATGAATAAATCAGAATTTTTAGATCAGTCCCATAATAGAGTTGTCGCACAACTCATTACGCAAACCCATATTGCAATGAAAGAACAAAAAATTAAAGAACTCAAAGATAAAAAAATCTGCCAACAAAAAAATGTTGAAAAAGAAAAAATAGAAAAATGACGGTTGCGAATTCTTTATTGATGGGGTTATGGTCGCGATAATTAGCGATGTCGAAATTAAACAATTGAAAACTGAACGACTCAAAATCGGTTTATAAGAAGTTGTATACTCGAGCTGTTTTAAAATTCCTGAAGCTGTGGTAAACCTACAACGCAGAGCGTTAGGCAAACGCAACAACGTGAAGCGGTTGTTCAATCGCCCTACCGGCTACGGTATAAGGATAGTTGTAATCTCTTGAGCGTAATCGCAGCTCAGGTTCTATTTTCTAATCTTGCGAATATCTTTGCAGAATCTGCGTGCTGATTTTTAAAAATGTTTTTGGGAAGTTCCATTTTATAAAACCGGCGCAAATTGCTCGTAGAATCTTACGTCTCCTGAGTTGAAGTGTCTGATGTCACGGATTCCAAATCGCATCATTGCTAATCTTGTCAACCCTAACCCGAAAGCAAACCCGCTATATTTTTCGGGATCAATTCCGCCAAACTCCAGCACTCGCGGATGCACCAAACCACAAGGAATCAACTCAATCCAACCATCACCACAAGTTGAACACCCCACACCGCCGCAAAACATACAATTCAAATCCAACTCAAAACCCGGTTCGACGAACGGAAAAAAACCCGGACGTAACCGCACCTTAACATCACGACGAAACACCTCACTCAACAACGTCTTCATCACGCCAATCAAATTCGCAACAGAAACATTTTCATCAACCATCAACCCTTCACTTTGATAAAATGTATTCTCATGACTTGGATCAATTGACTCATAACGAAAACAACGCCCCGGAAAAATTGCCCTAACCGGAACCCCAAATCGGCGAAGAGTACGTACCTGATTCGCCGACGTGTGCGTCCGCAATACTAAATTATTTTTGAGCCAAAATGTATCTTGCATATCACGGGCAGGATGATCTTTGGGAATATTAATTGCCTCAAAATTATTAAATTCCGTCTCAACTTCAGGACTGTCCAAAACCGCAAACCCCATCCCTTCAAATATTTGTTCAAGCTCTAATTGAATCATTGTTATCGGGTGCAAGCTGCCAAGCACGCGGGTTGAACCCGGAATTGCCGGATCGATCAAACGTGAAATTTTCGACACGCCGATATTTTCAGATTTCGCGTGTTCGATTGCTTTTTCGATTTGTTCTGTTGCAAAGATTTTGAGTTCATTTAGTTGTTGACCGAAGTTTTTTTTCTCTTCTTGCGAGAATTTACTAAAATCAGTTTCTTTGGCAAGATTAGTAATTATACCCTTGCGACCGAGAAATTTAATTCGAACTTGTTCAATTGATTCCAATGTCGCCGCGTTGGCGAGATCAGCAAGTAAAAGTTGTTTTGTCATATTTTTTGTACAATAATAATATTGGCGGTGATTTATTTTCTACCGGATGTGTGTAGTTGAAGGACAAGGCGAACAGCTTAAAAGCAACTCCAGCATAACAAAATTTTCAAACAGTACAATATACTCGACTATTTTAAAATTCCTGAAGCTGGACACGCAAGCGCAACAACGTGAAGCGGTTGTTCAAGGGCGAAGCCTTATCGCCCATACCGGCTACGGTATAGCACTACTTCAGAAAATCAAATCTAATATTCCTACGAGTAATAATCCGATTGATATACTTGCGTTCATTTGGAAAAATGCGATGTTGATTTTTGTTAAGTTGGGTTTTTCGCCTTTGCGCGGTGTGGCGATAATATGCTCGACAATAAGAATTATCGTAACAATCAATACACCAACCACAAAAATATACGAAAATAACGGATAAAATAACGGTATCAACACAAATAAAATTACAGAAATAATATGACACACCCTCGAAATTAAAAACGCCGCCCCAATACCATACTTGCCCGGTACACTGTATAAACCTTGCTCCGCATCAACTCCGGCATCTTGACAAGCATAAATCAAATCAAAACCAGTTGCCCAAAACATCACCGCAACACCCAATAATAACGGCGTTACCGGAAATGGTACAAACACCGGTCGCACTACTACCCACGCCCCCACCGGCGCACACATCAAAACCACACCAAGCCACAAATGCGCCGATACCGTCCAACGCTTGGCATAACTATAACCGAAAACAAATAACAATAATGGAACAGAAAAAATCAACGGAATAATATTCGGCAAAAAAAGAAACGTCGCCGCCACAAAACCAAAAGAATTTATAAACACAAAAATCAAAACATTGCGCGCCGAAATAACACCAGAAGGAATATGACGACCAGACGTTCGCGGATTACAAGCATCAATATCCGCATCCGCATAACGGTTAAACCCCATTGCAGCGTTGCGCATAAAAACCATACACAACAATATACCAACTAAATCAAAAAACCGAAAATAAAAAATACCACCATCACCCAAATTCAACCCAAACGCCATCAAACCACCAAGCAACGCAAACGGCATCGCAAAAAGCGTATGAGAAAAACGAACCAACCCCAAATAATCATAACCACTCACAAAAATCAATCCTCACACAAAACTCAAAGCCGATGGCAATCAACCAATGGTAATTTCTATACCGTAGCCGGTAAGGCAATAGGCTTCGCCCATGAACAACCGCTTCACGTTGTTGTGCTTGCGTGTTCAGCTTCAGGAATTTTAAAGTAGCTTCAGTATAAAATACTACTTGCCAAAAATTGCCAAAAATAAATTATTTCAAATTCGAATAAAATTAATTTGTAACTATTCAGTTGCTTTTAAATAACCACAGAGAGCACAGAGTTCACAGAGATAAATTTTTTGAAAATGAAATAGACGAAAATTTCATTTTCAACTCTTTTGTATATTTTTGTATTTAAAAATTCACCTCTGTGAACTCTGTGTTCTCTGTGGTTGATAA
>JAIRWK010000044.1 GCA_031268995.1 Planctomycetaceae bacterium | reverse complement strand
TGCCGTAAGAATTTTTGCCGGATTTTTGATCAGCAATAACCATTCCGTTTTGCCAAGTTCCAATCCAAATTACGCCCTGTTCATCCTCCGCTAAACAAGTCAAATGATCTTCCGGCAATAATAGACTCAAAATTTCCTTTGGTGCTTCTTTCCAATCTTTCGGCGCGCCGCCATAAAGTCCGCGAACCTTTGCCGCATAATCTTTGCCACGCCAATATTCCAACTTCGTTAAACTTTCATTCGACTTGACAAGGCCAGCATTTGTCGCAATCCAGATCGTTTGTTCGGTACTATTTTTCGTTACAATAATATCATTGATCAAATTCGACGGTAAATCCTTGCCCATCGGCGCAAGCGGAACAGGACTACAATTTCCAACTCCAAAACGTTCCGGCGCAACAATATTTTTCGCGTGTTTATATTCGCCTTTTATTGTACGATTAAAAATTGCCAAGCCATGACATTGTGTACCAACAATCAACGTACCATCAATTTTAAACGCAAGAGCCGACGCTTGATCTTCAAGCAATCCGTCTTCACGTGTTAGATGTTCCCAATCGTTCGTGCCAATTTTATAACGCGAAATTCCCGCCGAAGTTGCAATCCAAACATCGCCGTCAACTGGACAAATTTTTATATCAAAAATTCTTTCGCCAATCGGTCCATCAACAACATCATAATTTTTCCAATCCTTGCCGTTAAAAACCGAAACGCCAGTATTCAAATGTCCAACCCACAATCGACCAAGTTTATCAATTGCGAGCTTGTAACCGTTGTTATCACCAAGACCGTTTTTAGTCGTGAATTGCATAATTTTTCCATTGCTGATGTTGCAATGAAAAACGCCTTCATCTTCTGTCCCGATCCAAGCTCCGCCTTCCCCATCATCAATTAGCGCAACAATAAATTTCGCGTTCAAACCAGCGATTCGTTGAACCGTCGGCTCAATTTTTTTGGCTTCGGTTTTATCTTGCGCAATAGAAAAATTTGACAATATCAAAATCGAAAGAAATATCTGAATTGCCGAAATAATTAACGTTACAATAAATCGTTTTTTTAGAATATACATTGGTAAATTTACTTTGGGGTTAAAATTATACCGAAACTGTTATGGGCTATAGTTGGTTTACCAATTCGGCGATTTGTACGGCGTTTGTTGCGGCACCTTTTCTGAGGTTGTCGCTGACACACCAGAAGGCTAAACCGTTGTCGCTTGAAATATCTTCTCTTATTCGCCCAATAAAAACTTCATCGCGTCCTGTACAGATACTAGGTAACGGATACTTCTTTTCAGCGGGTTCGTCAATCACAATAACACCGGACATTTTTGCAAAAAGCCCTTTGGCAACTTCGGCGGTAATTTTTCGCTCCGTCTCAACAAGAATGCTTTCACTATGACAATTCGCAACAGGAACTCTGACCGCCGTCGGACAAACACTAATTGAGTTATCACCTAGAATTTTACGGGTTTCATATAACAATTTGAGTTCTTCGGAAGTGTAACCGATTTCCTTGAAAGAGCCGATTTGAGGAATGCAATTGAACGCAATCGGGTACGGGAAGCATTCGTATTCGTAATTTTGCCCGTCCAACGCCGCACGGCTTCCGTTTTCCAAATCGCGCGATCCGACAAGCCCTGCTCCGCTGACGGCTTGATAAGTACTCACGATGACGCGCTTGACTTGTCCGTAATCGTGGAGCGGTTTCAATGCGACGACCATTTGTGTTGTTGAGCAATTTGGGCTGGCGATTATACTTTTGGGAATATTTTTAACCGCATCGGCGTTGACTTCGGGGATAACCAGCGGGACTTCGGGATCCATTCGCCAATATCCGCTTTCGTCTATTACCAATGTACCGCGTTTGGTCGCTTCGGGAATGAAATCCCGCGCAACATCATCCGGCGTACTCGCAATCGCTAAATCAACATCATCAAACGCAGACGGTAAAAGTTCTTCGATAATGTAGTCTTTATCTTTGAATTTTATTTTGGTACCTGTGCTTCGTTTGGAAGCGAGAAATTTAATCTTTTTAAACGGGAAGTTCCGTTTTTCAAGCAAGTCAAGAATTATTGTCCCAACCGCGCCGGTCGCACCAACAACAGCAATTGATTCGTACACAATATTAACCTTTCATTTTAATCGGCTCTCAATTTTAAGTTTGTTCAAGGGTGAAGCCTATCGCTTCAAGAATACCCGTGAACGATTGCCCGAATACTATACCTTGCTAAAAGCATACGCAAAGGGGAGGGTCGGCACCTTGCGTGTTTGGTGTGAGGGGATATACTAGAAGGCGGTTCTAAAAGCCAACTGTAATTTTGGTAGCGGGGGTGCTACCGTTACAGGACTAAAATGAGTTTTTAGAACTTTCCTATATAAGGCTTCTGAAAACCATTGTTGAACGATGGAGATCAGTAAATGCGCCTTTATACCGTAGCCGGTAAGGCGATAGCTTACCGGCTACGGTATAAAAGGCGTGTTGTTTTAAAATTCCTGAAACTGAACACGGAAGCGCGACGACGTAAAGCGGTTGTTCAAGGGCGAGTCCAGTTGCCCGTATTGGCTGTGGTATATGCTTGTTGTACCGGAGTCTATCTTTCATACCGGCTTCGGTATAGTTGTGGTGTAGTCTGTGAGTTGTTTGATATATTTTTGGGTGAAAATTTTTGTGATGAAGACTCGTCAGTTAGGTGAGCGGTCTATAATAAAACTTCTTGCGGAGTTCTCGATACCATCGATTGCCGCAACGCTTGTAACCGCGTCGCATGGGATAATAAATCGTATATTTGTTGGTCAGACGCTTGGTACTGAGGGGATTGCCGCAGTTACGATTACGATTCCAATATTTACGCTTATGCTTGCGTTTGGCATGACGATTGGTATTGGTTCTAATACGCTTCTTTCGATTCGGCTTGGCGAACGCAACAATGAAGAAGCAGAACGAATTATCGGTCAATCAATTGTGCTTTTTGTTATTCTGGGCGTTGGTTTTATGGTTTTTGGGTTACTTGCCGGTGAGCATCTTTTGCGTTTTTTTGGCGCGGATGATGCGGTAATGCCTTATGCCAAAGAATATCTATCGGTGATGGTTTGCGGTGCTTTTTTTCACGAGATGTCGTTTGGGGTGAATGGTTTTTTACGCGGCGAAGGTAAACCGCGAATAGCAATGATAACGATTTTGATTGCGGCTTTGTTAAATATATTTTTTGACTGGCTTTTTCTAATTCAATTTCGTACGGAGATCTGGGGCGCGGCGTATGCGACGGTGCTTTCGCAGTTTTTTTCAACTTGTTGGGTTGCGTTTCATTATGTTTCGGGCAACACGATTCTTAAATGGCGGCTAAAATATTTTCGTTTGGATTTCAAGTTGGCGAAGGAAGTATTTATGCTTGGTTTACCGCCGTTCATTATGCAAGCGGTTGGTTGTATTTTGCAAGCGTTGCAGATGAATCAACTCATGTTTTACGGAAACAAATTCGGCGCAGTTCATGGTATTGAGAATTGCGGTAATATTGCGGTTGGTGCGTTTGGGGTTGTATTTATTGTTTCGATGTGTGTTTATCTTACAATTATCGGGTTGAATCAAGGTGTTCAACCGATTGTCGGTTACAACATCGGTGCAAGAAAATTTCATCGTGTTGCGGGTACGTTGAAACTGGCGATATTTAGTGTGATAATATTTACGTTCGTTTGTGTATTATTATTTTTCATTTTTCCGCACATAATTCTCGCACCTTTTGCCGACCAATCGCACGCGGCTAACGCAGAAATGATCAAAATGGCTACTCATGCGGTCAAAATTTTTGTTAGCATGCTTCCGTTGGCGGGAATTGTGATTGTGATGACGGGTTATTTCCAATCAAACGGACAACCAAAAATCGCAATCGCGTTGACATTGATTCGCCAAGCCGTATTATTTATTCCGTTGATTATTGTTTTACCTTGGGCTTTTGAAAATTCGTTGGGCGGGGACGGTTTGGATGGGATATGGTACGCAATGCCGATTTGTGATATTGGTTCTTTTGCTTTCACGGTATACTTGCTACTGCGAGAACTCAAACGTTTGAAATCATTTGACAAAAAAATAACAGTCAAAGAAGAAAAAATATAAAGGGAACTTCCCAAAACCATTTTAAAAAATCAGCACACAGATGACGCAGATTAGAAGGAGATATTCGCAGATCAAATTCTATTTTATGATCTTGCGAATATTTCCCCGAAATCTGCGTCATCTGCGTCATCTGCGTGCTGATTTTCAATGGACAAGGTATTATACTCAAGCCACTTTAAAATTCATGGAGCTGAACACGCAAGCGCAACAACGTGAAGCGGTTGTTCAAGGGCGAAGCCTATAGCCCTACCGGCTACGGTATGGAGCAGTTTTTAGAAATTTTCTCAAAAATGAAATTATTTTTTTCAGCGGGTGATCCGAGCGGTGATATTCATGCGGCGGCGTTGATGGCGAAATTGAGCGGGCAAAATTCCGAGATACAATTTGTCGGATTTGGCGGCGAAAATATGCGGAGTGCCGGTTGTGAATTGCTTGCGGATTTGACGCAATACGCTGTGATGTGGTTGGCACAAGCAATATGGCAATACTTTAGATTCAAAAAATTATTGCAAGAAGCCAAAGAATATTTACTGCGGGAGAAAATTGACGCGGTGATTTTGGTTGATTATCCGGGTTTTAATTGGCATGTTGCGAAGTTGGCGAAGGAGATTGGGATACCTGTTTTTTATTTTATGCCGCCGCAAATATGGAGTTGGGCAAGTTGGCGGGTTGAGAAGATGAAACGTCTGGTCGATGTGGTTCTAACTCCATTACAATTTGAACAACGTTGGTTTGAGCAACACGGAATGACTTCCGTATTTATTGGTCATCCTTTTTTTGAAGAGATGGTGAACAAGGAATCTGATACGGCGTTTCTTGAAGTGTTCTACAAAAAATACGGCAACGCACCGATTTTGACCTTATTACTTGGTTCGCGAACGCAAGAAGTAACCGCCAATATTGATGATTTCATTCTTACCGTAGAATACGTTAAAGAAATAATTCCCAATATTCAACCGATATTTGCCGCGTACAGCCAAACACACGCGGAAAAAATTTATGAACGTCTGAATGATTTTGATTTGAATATTCCGGTTGCGGTGGGACGGACAACAGAATTGATTCGGGCGGCGGATTGCTGTATTGCGGTTTCGGGATCGGTATCGTTGGAGTTGCTTGCTTGCAATAAGCCGACAGTAATTTATTACAAGGTTGGAAAAATTCCGTTGCTGATACAACGATTTTTTCGCCGAACCCGATACATTACACTCGTCAACCTACTTGCAATAGATATGCAGCGTGATATAAACACAACCCAATCGCCGATATTTTACGATGAGTCCGTATTTCCTATTCCATCGGAGCCGTCGGAAAAAGATCGCGATTCAATGTTATTTCCCGAATTTTTAACGGCGGCAGACCGTTCAAAAGATGCAGCCGCTTATATTGTAAATTGGCTTACGGATCAAAATTCAATGGCGATTCAAAAACGACGGTTAGCCGCGTTATTGCGCGAAGTTGACAAAATAGAATCACCGCTCAATCACGCCGCAAATACAATTTTAGAATTTATATACTGAAGCTGTTTTAAAATTCCTGAAGCTACGGTAAACCTGCAACGCAGAGCGTTAGGCAAGCGCAACAACGTGAAGCGGTTGTTCAAGAGCGAAGCCTATCGCTCTACCGGCTACGGTATACCGGATGCCAGCTGAGGCACGACTAAATTAAATATATGTTCAATTTTTCACCTACTCAATACGACGTAAATTTCAAGATTTTTAATTTTCAGGTTCGGATACATCCGTTTTTTTGGGTGTTATCGATGTTGCTTTTTATGCATGTGCAGATTGATTCGCTTCGTTTGTGGATTTTGAATATGGCGGTTTGTGTTTGTGCTATTTTTATTTCGGTGTTGGTGCATGAGCTTGGTCATGCTTTTGTTTTTAGGCATATTTTTTCTGTTGAGTCGGACATTATGTTGCATGGGATGGGCGGAGTAACGATTCCGCTTAGACCGTTACGGCGGTATTACGGGGCAAAAGGAATGTTGTGCAAGGTATTTCTTAGTGCGGCGGGTTGTTTGGCGGGATTTGTTTTGGCAGCGGGCGCGTATGGATTACTTATGACGATAAACGTTCAACAAAATGGATTCGGTTTGCTAAATATTGTCCAAAATTTTCTCTCTTGGACGATGATCATTTCCATCGTTTGGGGAATTTTTAATCTGCTTCCGATATATCCGCTCGATGGCGGACAAATTTTTAGAGAAATTTTTTTATTTTTTTCTCCCCGCAAAGGACTCGCAAATTCACTTGTGATCTCGATGGTAACAGCAGGAATTTGTGTTGCTTTGTGCGTGAGTTATCAAAGATTTTTTATTGCGTTGTTAGCCGGTTTTTTGGCGTATCAAAATTATTTAGAATTAACTCGTCAATCATTCAGATACTAGGAATTTAAGGATCATTTGCATATAATCAGACAAGTGAAATAGCTGACAAATGTGAATTATCGTTTCAATAATTCATAACACAAAATAAAGAATATACTATAAGAGAACTACAAATTATTGTACAATAAATGATAAATATTTCGTTATTCTCTTCCCTTGCGTTGAAAAAAATTTTAAATTTTTTTCCAAAAAACGCGATCATACACCTTGTGCGATTTTAAAAATTGTTTATCCTTTTGCACCGTTAAGTCGAAAATACGGAGAGTGAACGTTGATCACGGTAACTCGAATGAAAAAGTTGTACCGTGAAATTGGCGCGGGCAACGGACTAAAATTTGTCCGATGCGTTTGGTGCCGAGCAGAATATTTGCAGGAAGGCGAAGCCTATCGCATACCGGTTACGGTGTAGTCGGAATGGATAATGCAAAAAGTGAATTTGAAAATCAATTTCGCCGTTTCATTATCAAGATAGGTTTGCATGGAAATTTGATCGACTTGGGATATGTCGAAACATCACTGTAGTTTTTTATTTTATTTCGCAGTTGGAATGAAACATTTATCTGAAATGTTTTCGTGTCTGGCTGTCGTGGGTTTGAGACCGAGTTCGCGGCAAGGTTGTCTTGAACCAGATTGCCGACGGTTACGTTTGCCGATATACCGCGCTGAAGATGTAATTGTAATAGTCCCGAAGTTGAATACGCAACACCAACGACAAAAAACGGTTATCCAAAGTCTAAAATTACCGTTTATGGTGTGTTGCTGGTTGAAGTTGGTTTCTGTGTTGAGCGAGTTGTCTGCTTTTTGTGGGACGTGTTTTGAAATCTGTTGTCGGATCAAATGTGTATTGATTCATATACCGAAGCCTGCAAGTTTATGTTGGTTTCGGTATCAATTCGAGTGTACGGCATAATTTGTTTTTTATCGTGTGTGTTGAGTACTGAAATCTGCTGTGTGGCGGTTTCGGTGTAATTTTAAGTTGTCGAATTTGGATTGTCGCGGTGTCAATTTTTTTTGGTGTCGTGATGATTTGGTTTGGCAAGAATTGGTTTAGCCTTAGCGATATGTTTTATTGAGATGGTTGGGGTTGTCGATACTTTTTTGTTTGGGTTGTTTTTTCAACTTGGGCGGAATCGTAAATTTCAACAAGATCAGAGATATGTCGAGGTACATATTTTTGGGATTGCAAGCGTGTTATCTGTTCAATGTTTGAGCGGACTTGCAATTCGGTTTTACTAAACGGGATGATTTGGCAAAGTTACATTGCGTTTTGCTCTTCAATTTTCAGGAGATGGAGAAAAGCCTAAAAAAGGTCGAGGAAAACGGATTGCGTTGTCAAAAAAACCGCAAATAAAACCTAGTAACCATTTTGAAATATGCGATAGAAGTTGATGAAAATCTGGTTTTGATTTGTTGTTGAATTGTAATCAGCGGCAATTGGGGCGGGAATTTTATTGGCAGATGGGTTATATTTTTTGGTGGTTGCGTGAACATGGAGTAGCGAGATTTTTTTCCGTTCAATGTTTGGGCGGGCTTGCGATCCGGTTTAATCGAGCGGGACTATTTGATGTTAAGTAAAGGGTCTTGCTCTTAACTTTCAGGAGATGGAAAAATGGCTAAAAAAGCTGCAAAGAAAACTGTTAAAAAAGCTGCGAAGAAAACCGCAAAGAAAGCTGTCAAAAAGACGGTAGGAGCTGTAAAGAAAACTGCCCCCAAAAAAGCCGCCAAAAAGACCGCGAAATCTGCAAAGAAGACCGTAAAAAGGTCTTGCGGATCATGCAGTGCCGAATAATTATCGGAACAGTTGATTCAAACGGGGACTGGGAACTGAAAACAATGATTATCGGTGAGTTATTTTGGCGGTCAAGCTATCACCTAAAATTCTTCACCGACACACTGTTTTTCGGTTTTCAGTCTCTGTTTTTTTACGTATACCGTAGCCGGTAAGGCGATAGGCTTCGCCCCTGAACAACCGCTTCACGTTGTTGCGCTTGTGTGTCCAGCTTCAGGAATTTTAAAACAGCTTGAGTATACCTTTAGAAACATCCAAATACCGCGTGATAGCATAAAACCACCCCTAACTTTAGGGCATTGAGGAAATTTTAAAAAAGACTTTTCGTGTTTTTCGTACCTTTCGTGATAAAAAAATACCGAGCGCGACGGAAAAATTTATTTTTCTGTTGGTACGAAGCCGTGACGGCGAAGGATTCTTTGACCTTCTGTTGAGATTAGAAAATCGGCAAAACGGCGGCAATGCGATTCGTTTTCCGAAATTGTAAGAGAAACTATTGCTACCCGCAGCAATCTATGCTCTTCGGGTCTGTCGTTGTCGGCGATTTCGGTTGGTGGTTCGTTTGGTTTTGTGGTGATTGGTTCGGCGGGGTTGGGCAATTGTGGATTTTCTTTGGAGTCGGGGTTGGTTGTTTTATTGTTTGCAATATTTTTTTCAGCGTTCTTTTTTTCAAGCCGTACAACCTCCGCATATTTTTCCGCACGCCACGCACAAGCATCCCAAGTCAACGCCGCATCAATTTGATTTTGTTCCAACGCCGTCAAAAGATCCTTAATAGAGTCGTAAATTTTGACTTGTTCGTATTCTTTATTTGTGTCTGTATTTTTTTTGTCTGTTGTTTTGATTTTGTCGTTTACTTTTGTAATAATATCCCACGCAACATTTCCCATTCCCAATATCGACGGCTCGACAATTCCCAAGCGGTGTTTTTTGGTTAAAGTGTTGTGTACTGAAGTTATGAAAAGCGGATTTCCTTTTGGCACAAGGAGTATCATTGTCAAATAACAGAACGGATATTCACGTACCACCAACGACTGCTCTTTCAATGCCGACGTTTGCAAATGCGATTCCGTAAGATACATGTCGCCTGGCAGAGTTTCGCGAATGTCAAAAATAATTTTGGTTACGTTGCCGTCAAGTGCGATTTTGGGTTTATTATTTTTGTTTTCGTTGTTTTCGCTGATTTCTTTATTTTCGTTGCTTTCATTGTTACGTTCGTTTTTGGGCATACTTCGCCAAGTGGAAGGCACATAATTTTTTTTGACCGAATCGTGTTCTTTGTCGGTATCTTCGTGTATTTTTTCGGTGGGATAATTTTGCAACATTTCAACTCGTTTACCGTACACACGCTGGAATTGAACAGATTCTTCCCAAATCACTTCCCAAAATAATTCATCACAATATATTTTCAACGTCGCCTTCTCCCCGCAACCTGCGGAAAAAAGAACACAACCAAAACTGAAAATAAAAAAATAAAAAAACATACCAACGCCGGTATGCGCGGTAGGCTTCGCCCTTGAACAATCGCTCCACGTTGTTTCGTTTGCGTGTTCAACTTTAAAACAGCTTGAGTATAATTGCATCGTAATATAACTTCAAATTATTCAAATGGACTTCCAAAAACCTCATTATCTCACTTCACGCATTTGTATACTCAAGCTAATTTAAAATTCATGGAGCTGAACATGCAAACGCAACAACGTGAAGCGGTTGTTCAAGGGCGAAGCCTATCGTCCTACCGGCTACAGTATATCGATAATATTTTTCATCATTAAATTGTGTAATTTCTCGTTTGCGGCGGCACAAAAAGGGGTTATAGGTTCGTTTAGGTTTATTGTTGTTTTATTGTTGTCTGTGATTTTACCTCCGGCTTCGTTGACCAGAATCATACCGGCGGCAATATCCCAAGCATGACACTTGAAAGCCCAACCGGCATCAAAATAACCCGCCGCAATATACGCCAAATTCAATGCCGTCGAACCTGTTCGTCTTATCGCTTGACATTGCGGACACGCCCGCAATAACAATTGAATCTCCAACGAATCCCGCTCAATTATCGTCGGAAAACCCACCGAAAACAACGCTTCACCAAGAGATTGACATTCGCTTACGTGAATTTGTTTTTTATTGAGAAACGCGCCTTGACCTTGTTCTGCGTGAAATAATTCGTCCGTCATCGGATTGTAAATCACGCCGCAAATAACCTCATTGCCGTGAGCGAGCGCAATCGAAGTACAAAAGAAAGGTAATTTGTGTACATAATTCGTAGTTCCGTCAAGCGGATCAACTATCCATTTGAAATCTGAATATTTGGTACTACTCGTTTGCGTAATATTGCCCTCCTCGCCAACAAATTGGTGTTCGGGAAATGCGTCAAATAGAATACGTTCAATTGTACTCTGAGCAACAATATCCGCCTCCGTAACAAGATCAAAAGGACTACTTTTGTGTCTAGGCAACACCGCACCCAATTTTTCACGCAAAACCACACCAGCAGCACGCGCCGCCTTCTCACAAACAGAAAGATAATTTGTCATTTTTTATAGCTCGGTTATTTGGGTTAAGGGACATTGGGGACAAAAGGGACATGAGAGACAAAGTAAAATGATTTTGAACAATGAAAATAAAAAATGAAAACCGAGTTACTTTGTTCTTTTATGTTCTACTCAAGCTGTTTTGAAATTCCTGCAGCTGGGTACGCAAGCGTAGCATCGCGAAGCGGTTGTTCAGGGGTGAAGCCTACCGCCCATACCGGCTTCGGTATCCTAATGCTCCATTATGTTGATTCGACATTAATTTCAGGAACGATTTCCCAGACCTTTAAATTTACTGACAACTGCTTTCACAATCGGCTTGGGCAAAAATTTTGCGAATTCGGCTTCGTCTGCGATTGATGAGATTTCTTTGATCAAGGAGCTTGACACGTGCGCCAGTTCGCCGTCAGCAATCATAAAAAGTGTTTCAATATTCGGTGCCAATCTGCGATTTGCCATCATCATTGTCAACTCTGCCGGAATATCTGTTATCGGACGCACGCCGCGAATCATAATATTTGCACCAATCTCACTGACAAAACGAACCGTCAAACCCGAATAAACTTTAATCTCAATATTTTTCAAATGAGCCGTCGAAAGCCGCACAAGCTCCGTCCGCTCCTCAATTGTGAAAAGCGGTCGTTTGTCGTTATTAACGCCAATCGCTACCACAAGATATTCAAACAATCGACTCGCACGCTCGACAACATCAAGATGACCAAGCGTAAAGGGATCAAAAGACCCCGGATAAACTGCCCAAGATTTCATAAACCAAAATTTAAATCTTCACAAATTTTCAAAATACAAAAAATACGAAACACAAAGTACAAAAACCAGTTGTCGCACAGAGTATATCGGCATAGCATCATTCCGTCAATCTCGTGTCATGTTGAAAGATATTATCGCGCAGATAACGCAAATTGGAGGAGATTTGCAAGATCAGAAAATAAAATCTGATCTGCGATTATACCGTAGCCGGTATGGGCGATAGGCTTCGCCCTTGAACAACCGCTTCACGTTGTTGCGCTTGCGTAATCAGCTTCAGGAATTTCAAAGTAGCTTTGGTATATCTTTTATACCGTAGCCGGTAGGGCGATAGGCTTCGCCCTTGAGTAACCGCTTCACGTTGTTGTGCTTGCGGGGTCAGCTTCAGGAATTTTAAAGTAGCTCCAGTATTTAATCTGCATTATCTGCGTGCTGTTATTTTTTAATTTTTGAAGCAGATTGGACGCGATTTTTGATGAAAAATTGCTATTGTTTTTTTGGGGTTGTTTGCTATACTTCGCAATGTTATACCGTAGTCGGCATGAAAGAAGCCTACAGCATTTGCCGGATACGGAATACTACAATTAGCCATCAATTACTAACCGCTAAATATATCGGATGCGGCATTATGAAGGACAGAATGTTTGTCAAA
Source organism: Planctomycetaceae bacterium (assembly GCA_031268995.1). Taxonomy (GTDB): domain Bacteria; phylum Planctomycetota; class Planctomycetia; order Pirellulales; family Thermoguttaceae; genus WRKP01. The sequence continues at coordinate 1,733 of JAIRWK010000044.1, read as the reverse complement.
AATTTAGAGGTTAGTCCAAAAATATTTTAACCAATGCGAAAGACACATAAAAAAAATATTACGTATTCGGTTGTTCCGTTTGGCACAGCTGATCAAATGCTTCTTGTTGCTGAGCCGGCGGAAAATTTTGTAACTCTCCCAAACGATGGAACACAAGGTCATGGTAAATCTGTTCCAGACTGGTTGCGTCAAATTCATTCGGTGTTTGGAGATATTCGCGAATTACTTATTTCGGAAGGATTTTTGACTAATGTTGTGATGAGTAATTTTTATGTAGCGGATATTGCTATACGGGAGTTAGTGCGTCAAGTTGCGGCGGAAATTTTTCCTGAAGGTTTAGGAGCAATTACGATAATTCCACAAGCCCCAGTCAACGGAAGCGCGTTAAGTGTTGAAATCTGGGCAATTGCCGGTAAAAACGTCAAACACAAAAACTCCAAATCTGGTAACGCAATAATTACTGAATCGGATTCGGTACGTTGGTTTTTTGGCGGAGATTTTCGATCTGATGTTTTGCCGATAGGTGCTTATGACCGTTCGTTCGATGCGTTCAAGAATTTCGGCGAACAGTTGACCCAAAATAAATTTAAACTTGAACAAGTAATCCGAACATGGATTTATCAAGGACATCTCGTCTTGCCGGACAAGATTACTTCCGAAGTTGTTTTGCAACGTTACCAAGAACTCAATCGCGCGCGGACGGATTTTTTCGGCAAGACTAAATTTTTGAGCAAATATTTACCGCCAGCGTACAAATCATCGGTGTTTCCGGCGAGTACGGGGATAGGAGCGGATGATGTTGATGTTGTGATTTCGGCGGTTGCGGCGGATGCTGTTCGTAGTGATTTTGTTGTCGTGCCGCTTGAGAATCCGAATCAAACTTCCGCATTTTCTTACGGCGAAAATTACAGTCCGCAAAGCCCAAAGTTTGCTCGCGGAATGGCGGTAGCAATTGATAACTGGTGTCAAATATTCGTGTCGGGGACGGCAAGCATAACTGATTCGGAAAGCCGATTCGCAGGAAATCCTGAATTGCAAACCGAACAAACATTGGACAACATCGAATCTTTAATCAGCGGTTCAAATTTGGCACAACACGGTATTGACGGTTTTGATTCAGGCATGGACAAATTGGTATGTGCAAGAGTCTATGTTAAAAATCCTGATGATTTTCCAATTATTGATGCCGTTTGCAAAAAACGGTTGGGCAACATTCCGACACTCTTTACGATAGCGGATGTTTGCCGTCCTGAGTTGCTGGTAGAAATCGAAGGTTTTGCGGTTACAGTTAAATAAATCATGTTACTGTTTTTGTGTGGAAGTTTTGAAATATCCTTCTTCGCCTTCGCGGTGTTTTATTATTTGTGGATGTGTAACGTGATTTAAGTAAATCATGTTACGCACCTGGGTAAAAAATTGGGCGAAAATACACATCAAAAAGGATTTTTTGTGTAAAAATGCCCTAAAAACGGCTGAAAATGGTTGGGTTTAGGTTAAATGGAAAAACTAGGGCAAGGCTGGATTTAGGCTCTGCGTAACATGAGGTACTAAAACAACTTTACAATAGAATAATCGCAAAAGGAAAAGCAAAAAAAACCGCCCTACTCGCAGTAGTACATAAAATGCTAAAAATCGCACACTTCCGCGTAAAAAATAAAACAAATTGGATAAACAAAATAACTCAAAAAATACAAAACAACTTAAAACAAAACAACTCCGAAAACTCCCCCAAT
>JAIRWK010000043.1 GCA_031268995.1 Planctomycetaceae bacterium | reverse complement strand
AATCAAGGAGTTCCGCCGAGTGTTCACCCGATACGACAAACTTGATGATACCTATAACGCTTTTATCGCAATCGCAAACATCGCCGTCTATCTAAAAATTAGCGTCAACACTACCTAACATCTCTCGTTAAAGAAAAAAAGTTTATAATCCTTCCTCTAATAATTTTGAGTAAACCGTTGCTTTGTCCCTCATGTCTCTTTTGTCCTTTTTGTTCCTTAAAATTTTTTGCCAAAAAGACACGAGCAGATCTATACTTTACCGACGATTACTATTGCTGGGCTTTTGATGTTTTCTTCTTTGATGTTTTGTTCAATATTTATGAGAGTAGTTTTGATGATTTTTTGGTTTGGGAAAGTTGCATTTTGGATTACCATGATTGGCGTGTCTGGCGGCATTCCGCCATCCAATAACGCGCCGCTCCAATGCTTCACCGTTACAACTCCCATATAAAAAACCAACGTCCCCCTAAAACTTGCAAAACTCTTGAAATCTAGTGCCGGCAATGTTGGATCATGTTCATACGAAAGATGCCCCGTAATCAACGCAACCGCGCTGGCATTGCGTCTATCAGTCAACGAAATCCCCGCAACTTGCGCAGCCGCTGACGCAGATGTTATTCCGGGTACAACTTCATATTGTATGCTCGCTTCGGCTAGCGCATTTGTCTCCTCATTCAACCGCCCAAAAATATGCGGATCGCCGCCCTTCAACCTAACAACAATACGCCCGCATCTCGCCGCAATAATCATTCGCTCATTCACTTCAACTTGCTTCAACTTCCGACCCGTGTAAGGTTCACCCAACGAAAATAACTCCGCACCAACCCGCGCAAACGATAATATACGATCATCAATAAGATAATCATAAAAAACCAAATCCGCCAACGAAAGACAACGCAACGCCTTGACCGTCAAAAGATCAGGATCACCAGGTCCCGCACCAACAATATAAACCTTGCCCTTTTTTAAATTGCACATTATTTATATATTCAACGGAATTTCCAAAAACCTATCTTTTTTTTAATTTTCATCACGAAAGGGGAATTTTAAAAGAAACTTTTCGTGCTTTTTGTATACTGAAGCTACTTTAAAATTCCTGAAGCTACGGTATATCAAAAAATTATCCTTAACAAAAGGCATAAAATTCACAGAAACATTTTTGCAGAGATACGAAACAGACGAAATTGTTGAAAAATCCGCAACCTGTGGGCGACAGGTTGCGGTATAAAATTTCGTACATTAAGTTATTTTCATTTGTCTCGTACTCTCAAAAAATTTTCCGTCCGTACCGCTACCGTATTACAACGTTACGATAAATGATAAACCGCCGGAAAATTGATGATTACTGTTACTTTGATTAAATATTTCGGTGTCATATTTATCGTAACGAATTTCAGGTTTGAGCGTCAAGGATTTTGTTATCGACCAACTTGCACCGAGCGAAAGGTTTGTGTGATTTTCACCTCTGTTAAGAAATCCTGTTGCAATTCCGCCAATATAACGTGTATATTCAACACGTCCGCCAAGCGTTAATTTATCACTATATTTGTACGTTAATTCCTGATTGATTCCATAACCTCCGGCATGATCATTACCCCTGTTAAGGTTATTGAGCGTCCACTCAAACCTGTAATCCCAACGTTTGCTGAGATTGATACCCACAATGAACGATTGAATGAAGTAATCAGTGTCAACACCAATTACCCGATCATCCGAACCGATAATCGCGGCATATTTGAAATTTACACGATTGGTAAGTTGGTAATTGAAACCGCCTAAAAATCCTCCGTTGTCCGACGAGTCGAAAGTTGCACCGCGCAACAACGCATCATTGGTATCAACGCCATTCGTCCAACCGCCAAAAACCGTTACTCTTTTATTCACCGTCCAAGTTGCTAATACTCCGCTTTGTGTTGCCGGATATAAGCCCGCAGCCGACGGTAGCGTGTAAAAGAAACGATACGGCGAAACCGGCGAATTACTGCCCAACGGCGAAAGGAATTTACCTACTTTCAAGTTAAAATTCTTGTAACCTGCCTCAAAATAAATTTGCCCCAACGCCGAATAATAATCACCAGTACCCCAACTGCCCGCACCGGCATAAGTACCCGTGCGATAACCGCCATGTCCCGTATTAAATTCGAGACCAGCAGATTGCAACAAAATCGCATCCGTGCCAAACGCAAAATCAAAATGCACCCCAAAATCCCAACCATGACGCGAATCAATATTACGACCGCCGCCAATAATCAATTGATTCACTTGAATCGAACTGTTGCGCGTATTGATCAACGCAAGCGTGTTACCGCTTGTTATGTCATGTTGACCTGCTTTGCTAAATATGGAGGCATTGTAACTATCGGTTTGCCCGAATTCGTTAGCAAATACGCCCATCTGAAACACCGTGTACAATCCCCACGACGATTTCGGTTTACTCACACAAATTGCATCACAGGGATCAACCTCCTCGTCAACCGCACACGCTTCAAAACATACTGGTTGACAAGGCTCACAAAATCTGTCAAAAATACTCGCGCTCGCGCTGACTTGCGCAAAAGGCAAAATCGCAAACGCCGCCGCTACTCCAAGACACCTAACAAATGCCTTGCTAAAAAAAGTGTACTTCATCTTAATTATCTCCGTTCTGTTTTCGACTATCAAATTTTCTTCAAATATCCCCGCAATTTTTCGTACAAAAAATCTCTACGAAACCGACAATCACAATGATCGTACCAAACGAATCGTATTATCACTTGGAATTTTGCAAACCGTCCGCACTTTAAACTTCAACAAACACCGCCGACTTTCCGATGGGCAAGCCGAATATAGTTATCCGAAATCAAAGCGTGAACAATTTAAAATTGCGTAAGACTACCGGGTTGACGGTGTGAATCGTCCCAAATTTCAGAGTTGTTCAAAAAAATTCCTTCCGGTTCTACAACTAAAATATCCGCAAGAGAAACCGAAATACGGACAAAACATATAACCGATAAATATTCAGATATTGTTATACTCAAGCTGTCTTGAAATTTCCGTAGCTGAACACGCAAGTGCAACAACGTGAAACGGTTGTTCGAGGGCGAAGCCTACCGCCCTACCGGCTACGGTATACCGGTTTGGTGTGGAAGTTTTTCACCATGAAGGTTTTTAAAACTCTCTTGAGTGTATATCCATTTACAACTGTCCGCCGCAATGTATACTAAACTTGTTTTTAAATTCATGAGACCGAATATGGCAATCGCGACAATGTGAAGCGGTTGATCAAGGGTGCAGCCTGCCGCCCATACCGGCTGCGGTAAACGGAAAAAATTCAAGCGGATAGTTTAAGATGGATTTGGCTATTTTTTTGACAAATTGTCAAAATGAGATTGGTTATAAATTTAACGATCAGACGATTCTTCGGACGGCATTGACGCATTCGTCCAGTGCGGATACGCCTGAATTGTCAAATGAGCGTATGGAATTTTTGGGCGATTCTGTTTTGGGGCATGTTATGTGCGAATACCTTTTTCGTTCATTTCCCAAAATGCTGGAAGGCGAAATGACAAAAATTAAATCATCCGTCGTCTCTCGCTCAACTTGTCATAAAATTGCAACGGAAATCGGTCTCGATAAATTCCTAATAGTCGGACGCGGATTGAGCAAGGTAAACCGATTGCCAAATTCAATATTCGCCAACGCAATGGAATCATTGATCGCCGCGATCTTTCTCGACGGCGGACTCGAAGCGGCAAGAAAATTCATCTTGGAAACATTCAAATCCGAAATCGAAAAAATGCTCGCCGATTGCAACGCCAACAACTATAAATCAACATTGCAAACCCATTCGCAAAAAATACTCGGTTGTATTCCCGAATATAAATTGCTTGAAATCAAAGGACCTGAACATTTCAAATCATTTCACGTCTCCGTACAAATCGGTGAAAAAAACTTCCCCTCAGCATGGGGTAGCACAAAAAAAGAAGCCGAACAAAGAGCAGCTGAAAACGCATTGTCCATACTACAAGGCGAACCGCCGCCATACCTAGATATATACTCAACCTAGATATATACTCAAGCTACTTTAAAATTCCTGAAGCTGAACACGCAAGCGCAACAACGTGAAGCGGTTGTTCAAGGGCGAGCCTATCGCCCTACCGGCTACGGTATAACGTAGGTTTTGCCATTGAACAATCACTTCACGTTGTCGTGATTACGTGTTCAGCTTCGAGAGTTTTAAAACAGCTTGAGCATAAAAACTCATTTTAACCCTGTAACGGTAGCGTCCCCGCTACCGAAATCGGAAGCGAGACGCTGTTGCTACTGTTGGTTCTTAGCAAACAATAAAACATGACAAAAAATAATAGAAATGCGAACAATAAAAATATTTGATACGACGTTGCGTGACGGCGAGCAGTCGCCGGGTGCAAGTATGAATTTACGAGAGAAACTTGAGGTTGCGGCGGCGTTGGCGGAGCTTGGGGTTGATGTTATTGAGGCGGGTTTTGCGATTGCGTCGCCTGGTGATTTTGAGTCGGTGCGTGAGGTTGCGCGTGTGGTTCGTGGTAGTAGTGTTTGTAGTTTGGCGCGTTGTGTTGAGTCGGATATTGATGCGGCGGCGGAATCGCTTAAAGATGCCGAACAACCGCGAATTCACGTGTTTCTTGCAACCAGCCCAATCCACCGACAATACAAACTCAAAATGACAACAGAGAAAAATGTTGAGACAGTACATTCGGCAGTAACTTACGCACGGCAATTTTGCCAAGACATCGAATTTTCCGCCGAAGACGCAACACGTACCGAAATCGATCACCTTTGCCGTGTAGTTGAAACCGCAATAAACGCCGGCGCAACAACCGTGAATATCCCCGACACCGTAGGCTACGCAACACCAACCGAAATGTACGAGCGAATTGATAATCTTATGAACCGCGTTCCCAATATTGACAAAGCCACAATTAGCGTACACAATCACAATGATCTTGGAATGGCGGTAGCGACGAGTCTTGCGGCGGTTTGGGCGGGTGCCGGTCAAGTTGAGTGTACGATAAATGGGTTGGGCGAGCGTGCGGGAAATTGTTCATTGGAAGAAGTTGTCATGGCAATCAAAACCAGACACGACATCTATAACGCCTCAACACGAATTATCACACAAAAATTGGTGCCGACAAGCAGACTCGTAGCAACCGTTACCGGCTTAAAAGTACCGCGAAATAAAGCAATCGTAGGACAAAACGCATTCGCTCACGAATCAGGAATACACCAAGACGGCATGTTAAAAAATCCCACAACTTATGAAATCATGTTGCCGTCTGATGTTGGTTTTCCGAAAACCGATTTGGTACTTGGCAAACACAGCGGCAGAGCAGCATTGGCAGATCGGGCAAGCCGGTTAGGTTTTGAGTTGGACGCGGAACAATTGTCGAAAATTTTTATAGAATTCAAAAAACTTGCCGACCGAAAAAGAAATATTTACGACGACGACATTCTGGCTCTGATTGAACAAAATATACACGAACAACCAGATAACATAAAAGAAAACGATACATGGTCATTTGTCTCGTATAACTTGCACTGCCAAACCGGAAAAGAACCGGTTATAAGTTTGGCTTTAAGTTACAAAAATAAAGAATACACAAAAGAAATCAGTGGAGGCGACGGACCAATTGACGCTATTTTTCTAGCAATCCGCGACCTCACCCAAACAAATATATCACTCAAGGAATATAACGTCCAAAGCGTAACAGACGGACAAGACGCACAAGGCGAAGTTACTATTTTGATAAACCAAAATAAAGAAACTTATCGCGGTTACGCAGTGTCAACCGACACAATCGAAGCAAGCACAATCGCAATCCTAAACGCAGTAAATCGATTCCGTAAACTAAATATCGCAAAATCAAAAAATCATTGACAATGCCCTGAATAAATAGCCATCGTTTTCACTACATGAAATTTAGGATTTTTATATCGCATCCGACTCCGTCCCTGTAACAACCGCTTTATACTCAAGCGGTTTTAAAATTCCTGAAGCTGAACACGCAAGCGTGACAACGTGAAGCAGCTGTTCGAAAGCAAAGCCCACCCATACCGGCTTCGGTATAAAATATGTAATTCGTTAC
>JAIRWK010000029.1 GCA_031268995.1 Planctomycetaceae bacterium | reverse complement strand
TCCAACAACACGATTTCATGGTCAACAGGAAACCGCTCATTCGGTTGCGTGATACCGGAATACGCCGTTCCAATTCCGCCGCCAAGATGAGGTGTGATGTGTAAAATTTTCATACTTGATTTTCTATACCGTAACCTACCGTCATATTATCTACGGTATAATTTCAAACATTGTCTAATTTTTTTGTACTTCCCCAAAATGCGTGAGGTTCGTAGTTATTGTAATTGTAATAGCCGAGATTGAGTTCAATATTTTTGCCGCTTCTTTTCAAATATTCTTCGACAAGCCGCCGAATTGAAATTGGATTACCGCTGCAATTATTGATGATTCCTTGCACTTTATTTTGCAACGCGATTTTGACAATATTTTCCGCTACAGTTTCTACCGGTAAATAATCGCGCAGTTGTTCGCCGCCGCTCATATTAAACGTTTTGTCGTCGCGTTGCAATGCGGTTTTTAACTGTTCCAAAATTGAATTTTTACTTTGTCCTTCGCCGTACAAATAAAATAAGCGAATCCATTTGAAGTCAAACGGAATTTTCTTTTGCAATTGTTCTAAAAAAATCCGTAACGTGTTTTTAGCAACTCCATAAGATGTATTCGGCAATGCCGGCAAATCATCTGACAAACAACCTTCTTGTAAACCATACTCAAAACACGTTCCTGTTACAACGATATTTCGTGTTCCCGATTCGATCATCTGTTTCAAAAAATAATAACTTGTCCACAAGTTACGCTCAAAATGAAACAATTCCCCATAATTCGGCAACCCTCCCCAAGCCAAATGAATCAACACATCAGGTCGTCCAAACAATCCATAAAAATCATCCCGCTCAATATTCAAATCACACGGAATATAAGTTATACCGAAGCCGAAAGGAGAATTTGCCCGCAAAGAGGTTACTACAATTTCATGTTCCGTCAATAATAATCGTTTGACAACATGTTGTCCGATAAAACCAGTTGCTCCAGTGACAAGTATTTTCATTTTTTGATAAAACGAATCTGTACAAAAAACAGGCTATTATATAAACGTAATTCCATTAAACTTTGCTGTGATCAGTTGATGTTGTTGGTCTCGCTTCGACACAATTTCCGCTGGTAATCGCCAGTTAATATTCAACACAGGATCGTCATAACGCAACCCGCTTTCGTTTTGCGGTGTGTAAAAATTTGTAACAAAATAAACAACCTCAACATCGTCAGTCAACGTTTGAAAACCGTGTGCGAATCCTTCTGGAATGTAAATCATTTTGTTGTTATCGGCGGTTAATTCGGTTGCGTCCCATTGTAAAAATGTTGGTGAATCTCTCCTAATATCAACAATACAATCCCAAATCGCGCCGCGTAAACATTTGACAATTTTAATTTCACAATCCGGCGGATATTGAAAATGCAAACCGCGAATTGTCGTTTTTTGTTTTGTGTAAGAATAATTAATGTTGACAATTGGTTTTGTGTGACCTATTCCTTTCAATTCCTTTGCACAAAACAACCGCGTAAATTGACCGCGCTCATCGCCTTGCGTTTCAAGATCAATTTGATACGCTCCCTGTAATTTTAACGGTGTAAATTTCATTGCGAATATTTTTTAATTTGCGCGAGGGTCTGAATTTGATTTTTTTCGTAGAAGTTACGATACCATTTTATCGTTTGCTCAATTCCTTGTTCCAATGTCCAAATTGGTTTCCAGCCGAGTTTTGTTCGGGATTTGTTGCTATCCAGCATCAGAAAATTTTCTTCGTGTTTTTCATTATTTGGAATGATTTCAAAATTTATTTTGTCCCAATAATTCTTTGCCAATTGTACAATTTCTTTTACAGAATGGTTTTCATCGTGAGCGGGACCGAAATTCCAGCTTGTGGCAAACTCGCCTTTGCCTTCCAATAAATATTGACCGAGCAACAAATATCCGTGCAAAGGTTCAAGAACATGTTGCCATGGGCGGATCGCGTTTGGCATACGAATTGTTGTAGTTTTTCCTTCGATTGTTGCGCGGACTAAATCGGGTATGAGTCGTCCGTTTGCCCAATCACCTCCGCCGACAACATTGCCGGCGCGGGCGGTTGCGAGCAAGGTTTTTTTTGTCGCAAAAAATGATTGCCGAAAACTATCAACAACTAATTCCGCACATGCCTTCGACGCAGAATAAGGATCATAACCGCCAAGTTGATCCGATTCACAATATGCCGTCAAATGTTTTTGAGGTTTATACACTTTGTCGGTTGTGATAACGATAACCGCGCGGACGGATTCCGATTCGGTAATTGATTGCAAGAGATTTGCGGTGCCAATAATATTCGTTGAGAATGTTTCGAGTGGGTTATCGTACGAAAACCTAACTAGAGGTTGTGCTGCTAGGTGAAAAACAATTTCCGGTTCAAATTTTTTCAACACATTCCGCAACATAATAAAATCATTGATGTCGTCGCGATGATCCTCAATACGAATATCTAATAACGAAAAATGATTTGGTTCTGTTGGAATGTTTTTTGAAAAACCGCAAACGATTGCGCCGAGTTGTTGTAACCAGTACGCCAACCATGAGCCTTTGAATCCGGTTGCGCCGGTTAGAAAGACGCGTCGATTTTTATAAATGCTATCAATAGTCATTCTGATCTTTCCATATTTTCCAAGGGGCTTTTTCGTTATTCCATCGGTTTTCCAGATCGATTTTATCGCGTATCGTATCCATACATTGCCAATATCCGTCGTGTCGAAAAGCCATCAATTCGCCGTCTTCTGCGATTTTTTGCAAGCCGTCACATTCCAACGTGTCGTTATCATTTTTAAAATAATCAAAAATTTCTTCGCTGAAAACAAAAAAGCCGCCGTTGATCCAACCTTCGGATGTTTGCGGTTTTTCGTTGAATGACATTACGGTTGGGTTTTCGTTATCGAATGAGATGACGCCATATCTTGCGGGCGGTCGCACGGCGGTTACGGTGGCGATTTTGCCGTGTAATTTATGAAATTCGAGCAATGCGTTCAAATTGATATTTGCCAAACCGTCGCCGTAAGTTGCGAAAAACGGTTCTTTGCCGCGCAGCCAATTTTCCATCCGTTTAATTCTACCGCCGGTTTGTGTTGACAAGCCGGTTTCAATCAAGTGTACTTTCCATTGTTCCGGCGGTGTTGAGTAATTTGTGATATTACCGTTGCTGAGATCAACCATTATACTGCCGCAAGTTCGGTGATAATTGGTGAAATAAGATTTGATCACATCGCCTTTGTAACCGGTTGCAACAAAAAAATCGTTACAAGAAAATTCTGCGAAGTATTTCATAATATGCCAAAGAATAGGAAACCCGCCAATTGTAATCATTGGTTTAGGTTTAATATCAGTTTCTTCGGCAAAACGAGTACCTCTCCCGCCCGCTAAAATCACAACTTTAATCATCTGAAAAATAATATGTATACTGAAGCCACTTTAACATTCCTGAAGCTGAACACGCAAGCGCAACAACGTGAAGCGATTGTTCAAGGGCGAAGCCTATCGCCTTACCGGCTACGGTATAAAGCCGTTTTAAAATTTTCAAAATTATAACCAATTACAATAGATGCTTGGAGAACATCAATTGACATACTCAAGCTGCTAAAATTCCCGAAGCTGAACACATAAGCGTAATGAATTTTAAACCGACTTGAGTATAACGAGAGGACAGAACAGTGTCAACTATCAAGAGGGCTTCTCAAATTGGATGATGGAGTTTATACTGGTTGCCTGAAGTTTGATTATTTAGTTTATTGCGATCAATCATTGCGATCAAAATAATCATGTTATTGTTGAAGCTAATTTCAGTATTCCTTCGGAGTTAAATTTTTTAATTATAATGACGATTTCAAATTTAAATATTATTGGCGAATCGATTAACGATTCGGTTCCGTCAACACGTGAGATTTTTGAAGCCGGTGATATAAATGGCATCAAGGCGTTGGCGCGGTCGCAAGATGAGGGCGGAGCGTCTTATGTTGATGTCAATGTTGGCGGTCGGTCGGCTGAATTTTTTGTTACGGTAATTCGTGGAGTACAAGAGGCAATCGGTAAACCGTTGTCAATTGATACGCCTGATCCGGCAATGGCGGAAGCGGCGTTGTCGGCTTATGATGATTCGGTTGGCAAGCCTATATTGAATTCAATTTCGCCGTTACGGATTGAGATGTTCAACCTTTACAAGGTTAAACCGTTTCGTCCGATATTATTGATTTCGGAATCTATTCATGGAGCGTGTCGAACGGCGGAGGAAACTTATGAGGCGGCGTGTTTGATGTTGAGAGAAGCGAAGCGAGCGAATATTCCGAATGAGGATTTGATTTTTGATCCCGGTATTGCGCCGATTGGTTCTGACAGTGAGGGCAATTTGATTCGGTTGTTGGCGGCTTTGAGGATGATAAAAGAGGATCAAAAATTTGACGGATTTCATGCTTCGGTTGGGTTGAGTAATTTTACGGTGATGCTACCGCCGAAGCGCAAGGTTGACGGTACACCGGTAAAAAGTCCGCTTGAGAGTGCTTTTTTGACAAGAGCGATGCCGCTTGGGTTGGATTATGTTGTGGGTTCGGTCAAACGCAATTATACGATTTTACCGGAAGACCATCCGGCGTTGGTTTGTCTTGACGAATGCTTACAAACAACAGGTTTTGATTCAATTATACGCGTAAGAAAATTTTACAAATAGAATGAGAAAAATTTTAAACCGCGAAGGCAATAAAATCGTACAAAGGAGTTTTTAAAATCTTAACTCATGTTACGCACTCTCAGTAGAAAGTGCCTGAATAATTTGTCAAAGAGCATTTTCCGTAGCCCCGCATGGGGCGAGATTATCAAACATTCAGCAACTAGACTTTGAACGCTTA
>JAIRWK010000005.1 GCA_031268995.1 Planctomycetaceae bacterium | reverse complement strand
GTTTTATCTTGTGCAATAGAAAATTTTGACAATATCAAAATCGAAAGAAAAATCTGAATTGCCAGAATAATTAACGTTACGATAAATCGTTTTTTGAAAATATTCATGTTTCAATTTTTATTTAAATATAAACTTTATACCGAAGCCTATCTACCGGCTACGGTATAAAAAATTAGTATCCGTTCACGGGTTATTCAAAAAATTACATTTTATGCTTCCGCAAATTGTGTTTATTGCCTATTTTGTCATGATTTTTCAGAGAAATACGAGAAACAATATTTTTGAGTTTGCCAAGTTACTACGTATAGTATGTCAACCATTTGTAAGTACACTGTTTTAAAAAACCATGAACGGTTACAAAAATTATTCTTACAGAATGCATTCGTCAAAATTTTTTGGTACGTGGCTGCTTAAAACTTCGCAGCCATTTTTTGTTACAAGAATGTCGTCCTCAATACGAATACCGCCCCAACCCTCGATATAAATACCCGGCTCAACCGTCATCACCATCCCCGCCTTCAACACCGTCGAATCATTAACAGAAAATCGCGGACTCTCGTGTATCTCCAAACCCACCGCATGACCTAAACCATGCCCGAAATTTTTGCCATATCCGCTATCACTAATTATATTGCGGGCAATCGCGTCAATCTCAACACATTTTTTGTTCGGCTTTATTGCTTTAATCGCTTCCGTTTGCGCCTTCAAAACAATATTATAAATTTGTTTCAATTTTTTGTTCTGCGGCTTTACAATTAGTACGCGAGTCAAATCACTCATGTAACCATCGACAATCGCACCCCAATCAATCAACAACAATTGCTCTTTTGTAATATCATAATTCGCTGGCACACCATGCGCCATCGCCGCACGCTTACCCGAACAAACAATAGAGGCAAAACTCTTTTCGCTCGCACCGTGTTTTCGCATTTGATATTCGAGATCATCGCGAATTTCTGTTTCAATTATTGCGGTGTGTGCGGTTGATTTTTTTGAGATGGTTGTTGAAATTTTCTTACGAATATCGGCAAACGCTTTGTACGCCACATCAATCGCACAACGAATCGCGTCTATTTCAACTCGCTCCTTGATCTGACGTAACCCCAAAACAATCCCCGTCGTCGGCACAAACTCAAATTCAGGAAAAGCCTTCACAAGAGTATTGTGTTCAAGCAATGTTATCGCGTCAGATTCAACACCAAATTTAATCCGCTTCTTCCCGCCAATAATCAATCGAAGCGCATCCGGTAAATCACCCAATCCGCAAATATGAACATCAATATTATTGCATTCTTCATCTATTTGGATTGTGTATCTTGGATCGCTAATCAGAGTTGCTCCTGATTTTCTTAGCAAAAGATAAGCGTCACCGCCGGTAAATCCGGTAAGATAACGAATATTAACCGGACTCATAACAAACAAAACATCAAGATAACATTTCGATAGAAGCGAAATAATTTTATCTCGGCGAACTTGATACACCGAAACCAGTATGGGCGGCAGGCTTCGCCCTTGAACAACCGCTTCCCGTTGTTGCGTTTGCGTGACCGGCTTCGGGAATTTTAAAGTGGCTTGAGTATAATTATCCAAATCAGTTTTTTTCATTTATCGTCGTTTTTGGTTTGGCGAATAGCGGGAGTGGCGTTGAATATTTGTGTTGACGATTGATTCGACGGCATCATTCCAACTCGGAATATTTTTATGCGCTTGGGCAAAACTTAACCGATCCGCCTCCGAAACAATTCCGTCCTCAAAATCATCATCAATATAATCAGCCTCTTCCGAATTGAGACCAAGCGATAATTGCGCAGAATAATCCGAATATTGTTGTTGTTGTGATTGCGGTGTTGTCGGGTAAGGCGGATTGTTGTATTGATCCGGGTCATTTGACGTGTCGGCAACTATTTTTGGGTCAACTGGTTGCACTCTGCCGCGCCAACTTTGATCGCGACGTGGATCGCGTCCCGTCGGTGTACCCGTAGAATGTCCGCCTTCGTTTGATTGCCAAACTCGGTCGTTTGCGGTGGATTGATATTGTTGGTACGGCGGTTGGTGTGGTCTTGGGTTATGCGGCGTGTTTGGTCTGTTTGTGCCGTTTGAATTAGGATTGCCCGCCGCTCTCGGATCACCGCTAACAAAACGCGAACCACGCCTGCCGCGAACAACCGCACTAGACTTGTCCGCAGAATTACTAATCGGCGAAGACCATCTTCTATTCGGATTACTACCCGCACCAACACCGCCGCCTGTTCCGACATGGTTTGGTTTTGTGCTGAGGTTATTGGGACGATTACGGTTGTTGGGATAATGGCTAACACGGTTTGGTTGTGTTGGGCGAGGCGAAACCGGCTCATCGTCAACTCGCGTTTCCGGTTGTTGCTCAACTCGTTGCTGATCGCCGCGTGGTTCGCCAAGCAATGACGCAAGCCGACGTTGTTCCTCGTCCTCCGACGGACTCCCGCCAATCAACCACTCAAGAGACTTAATATCATCTGTATTTTTCAATTCGTCATCAAATAACGAAGCCGCCGAATTATCTACATTTTCGTGAACATTCGAATAATTTTGATTAACTCTGTTGGCGGAATTTTTGTAACGAAAATTATTTGATTGGTTTGCGGTATTGTTTTTTTGTGCGTCATTATTTGCCACGTTGCCTGCTAATTTACCAATCTGCGAAGCAATTTGGCGCAAGAGATCCGGCACTTCTTTTTCTGGAACTTGCGATTTATTTTGTTGATTTTGGTACTGATTATTTTGCTGCGACAACTGAGCGGGCGGCGTTGATTGGGTGTGCGATTTGTAGAGCGACTGAGCATGAGGCGGTAAATATCTGCCGTGCGGCAAATGTTCGCGTTCAGACTGAACATCGCTACTCACACCGCTGTATTCATTCGACACGATACCGTTATTATTGTTGTTGTCGTTATCCGTGTTTTGGGATGTGTTATCATTTTTGTTGCGCGAACCGAAAAAATTGATTTGCTGCAACCGTCCGAAAAACGACACTTTAGCCGGTTCGGATTTAGCGGTTTCAAGGTTGTTTGTGCTTGATTCTGTTGGTTTCATTTCTAATAAGTCTTTAGTTTGATTTTTTGTAACGTTAATTTCACGATCAATTTCATCCGGTTCTAAAATACCGGCACCAAAAGTTGACCTGTTTGCAATAACATGTTTTATACCGAATCCGGTATGGGCAGCAGGCTTCGCCTTCGAACAATCGTTTTGCGATACCGCGCTTGCGTGTTCAGCTTCAGGAATTTCAGAACAGCTTGGACATACATTTTTTGCGGCAACCGGCTTTGCGGAATTACCCAAAGAATTGTACGGCAATCTGCCGGCGGGGGGGAGATTGAATTTTTTATTTTGTTCCGAATTTTCATCGAAATCGGGTTGTCTTGTATTTGTGGGGGTTGGAGTAATTTGCGTGGACGATGTGTTTTGGGGTTGTTCGGTTGTCGCGTAATTTGTAACCGCAGTATCAACGACAACAACCGCCGCTTCCTTGCCAACTTCCTCGCTCGCGACCTTATTCACACCGCCCTCAACATCGTTACCCTTAACATCACCGACCTCAATACCAAGGTCAGTTGCAAGCAACGACCAACGATCTTTATTTGAATTTTCCATTTTTATTGTCCTTATACAGAAGCCGGTATGAGCGGTAGGCTTCGCCCTTGAACAACCGCTTCACGTTGTTACGCTTGCCTAACGCTCTGCGTTACAGGTTTACCGTAGCTTCGGGAATTCTAAAACAACTCGAACATAATGTACACCTATGCACAATAGCGTGTCCACGATTGAAACTTCCATTCATCGCGTAAGTTTTATAACCATAATAAGAATTTTGTCAATACCCGTAACTGAACAGTCTGCCCAAAGCCTCAGAAATTTTTATTATACTCAAGCTGTTTTGAAATTCCTGAAGCTGAACACTCAAGCGCAACAACGTGAAGCGGTTGCTCAATGGCGAAGCCCCTCACCCATACCGGTTACGGTATACAAAAGACTCGAAAAGATTCTCTTTTAAAAATTTCCCTTTAGTGATGAATAAAAAAATAATTAAATAATTCTCGATCTTACACACCTACCTAGTTTTCCCAATTTCATGCACGGGTTATGTTGTTACCGGTTTGGTGTAGGCGGTAGGTTTCGTTGTTGAATCAATACGGTAAAATGTCGTTCTTGGCGATTCCGTTCGGTAACGTAGAAAAAATTTTTCAAACAAATATTCAAAAAATATGTTAATCAGTTTTACGCTTGGTAATTTTCGCTCCTTCAAAGAGCCGAATTTATTTAGTAGACTTGTTTAATAACACCCTAAACCATTCTATCATAGTTTATAATACCACCAATTAAGGTCATTCTTAGTGAATATCGGTTACAGCAATGTCCCCGGTAAGGATATGCCATGCTCTTGAATGTTTTTATTTTGGCATTGATATGTTCAATCAC
>JAIRWK010000372.1 GCA_031268995.1 Planctomycetaceae bacterium | reverse complement strand
CAGCACATCAATTTTTGAAAAATAATATATGATACGATAATACAATAAAATTTGGCGTTTTTTGATGCTTCAACTCCTTTGATTTATACTGTGAAATGCCATTTTGCAAAAGTTCAGTTAAAAAGAACCGTTGGGGCATCGCCCGCCTCTTTTTTAGTTTCCATGACCTCATTAGAGCATTTTAAGGTTCTTAAACAAGTCTATTATATTCTGACGATCCTGTAATCCTGTCTTAAAAAAATGAATTTCATAGCAGCTACGGTATGAAACTCCCCCGCAAAACTATCCGAGCCAAGCTGGAGTGTTGTTTGTGTCGGGTAGTTTGGCGGTGTAGATTTTTGAGATGGTGGGCAAGGCTTTTATGCGGTCGAGGGATTCTTTTGTTGGTGCGGTGTCAAGGGCAAGTATTGCAATGGCATCTCCGCCAGGGACGGGTTTCATTCTTCCGACGGTCATGCTTCTTATATTGATGTCAAATTGTCCGAATACTGCGCCGATTGCGCCGATTACACCCGGTCTATCGTTGTGGTCGATCAATATTAGATTGCCGTCAAGAACGCTGTCGAGTCTATATTTATTTACCATCACAAGACGCGGCATTGTGTTACCGAACAACGTCCCCGCAATAGAAAAACTATCAGACTCACCGTCAACCTCCGCTGTAATCAACGACGAAAATTCGCCAACCTCAGTTGACCGCTCCACAATCAATTCAATCCCGCGCTCTTTTAGCATTGACGGCGCGCTTACAATATTGACTTCGCAATCCATAGTTGCCGTCAACAACCCCGCCGCAAACGCCGCCGATAACAACTCCGTGTCCCTTGACGCAACTTCGCCCTTGTACTTTACCCTGCAAGAACGCACAACACCGCCGTAAACTTGAACCGCCAGCATCCCCAGCCGATACGAAACATTCAAAAAACCACGCAACCCCGCAATCGTTTGAGCATCCATCGTGCAAAAGTTCACCGCTTGTCTGATTGTGCCGCGTTTGAAAAACTCGACCAACAGACCAGCTGCTTCGATGGCGACATTTGTTTGAGCTTCTTCCGTACTTGCTCCCAAATGCGGCGTACAGACAACATTTGGTCTTCCGAATAGCGGGTGTTCAGTGCAAGGTTCGTCCTCGTAAACGTCCAACGCAACACCGCCAATCTTCCCACTGTCAAGACCATCAACCAACGCATGCAAATCATAAATACCACCACGCGCACAATTGATCAACCTCACTCCCAATTTGACCAACTCAAGCTCCGCCTTGCCGAACATCCCGCGAGTCTGCGAATTCAACGGCGTATGAACCGTCAAGAAATCCACCTCCGGCAACAACCGCCGAAGATCACTCATAATCGTTACGCCAATCTCATCCGCCCGTTCTTGCGTGAAAAATGGATCCATTGCAAACACACGCATCCCAAACGCTTTTGCGTAACGCGCCACAACTTGCCCAATCCGACCCATGCCAATAATTCCAAGCGTTTTACTGTCAAGCAAATTGCCCGTAAAACGCTTTCTGTCCCATCGCCCATCAATCAGCGATTGGTTCGCGGGAGCAATATTCCGCGCAAGAGCAAGAATCATTGCGAATGTGTGTTCGGCGGTTGAGATCGTGTTTCCGTCAGGCGTATTCATGACCACAACACCAGCGCGGGTTGCCGCTGCCATATCGATATTGTCAACACCCACGCCCGCGCGAGCGATTGCCCGCAAACGAGTGTTGCCGTCAAGCGATTCGGCGGTTATCTTAACCCCACTGCGGGCAATCGCTCCGTCAGCTCCCAACAAACAATCCCGTAACTCAACTCCACTCAAACCAATCCGCTCATCTATTTCAATACCGGATTCACTCAAAAGAATCCGTTTGCCTTCATCAGAAATCGGATCAAGAATAACTATTTTTGTCATTTTGACTATAATACATGTTGTAATTTGCCAAATACCCAAACCAAATGCAGGAAACACCCCCACACCCAAAACTCCAACCATTATAAAACCTTTCAACTAACTTTTCGATAGGGGAGTTTTTTTTCACCACAGAGGAAACAGAGAACACGGAGAGGGGATTTTTTAAACACGAAAAGGACGAAATGCACGAAATGAGGAATTTTAAAAGATATGTACCATCAAAACGATGTAATAGAAAGAAAATGTCAAAAGATATAACTCATGTTACGCACTGACCTCGCGTTTTATTTTCCCTATTTCGTTCCAAGCGGCTTTTATAGCGGCTAGGTAGATTTTTGCTTTGAGGGCAAAATGATTGAGTTTTTGGGTGAATTTTAGCTTCTCCAATTTAATATACGCCACCAGCGAAGCAAATAAATGGTTGCTTTGCGTGGTCACTGTTCTTGCCAGCGATTTCGCCAGAGAAACATTTTGTTTCGGTGATTTATGATATCCCTCCACACTCCATTGTTTCTTGTAAAGTGTTTTGAATTCTTCCGTCGAGGGTTCCAAATTATTTGTTACCAGATACATTTCGCCCGTCGAACCGTCCTTGTTTGTAAAGACGAGTTTGCATAAAAGAACCGGTATACTCGAGCTGTTTTAGATTTCATTTTTTTTGTTGAAGGTTTGTAATTTTTCAGTTAGTAGAGTACGTAGTTCATCGCGGAACTTTTTTTGCAACGAAAAAAGCCCTTACATGCCGAAACAAAATCGTCAAACTTTTCGTAATATTTATTGTACAATATTTTCTTCTTAAAAAATTTCCACAAACGCTCTATCACATTTAAATTCGGAGAATAACCCGATAAATAATGTAACCTTATTTTATACTGAAGCTGTTTTGCAATTCCTGAAGCTGAACGCGCAAGCGTAACAACGTGAAGCGGTTGTTCAAGGGGTGTAGCCTATCGCCCATAACGGCTTCGGTATTTACAGAAAATCTCTACACGGTACAATACCCGCTTCTGACCGTGAACGGTTACTTGAAGTTCAATTCTAAATAAAAATTGAAACATGTATATTCTCAAAAACAGAATTATTGTAACGTTAATTGTTTTTGCAATGCAGATTTTTCTTTCGATTTTGATATTGTCAAATTTTTCTGTTGCGCAAGATAAAACCGAAGCCAAAAAAATTGAACCGACTGTTCAAAAAATCACGGGGCTCAATGCGAGATTTATTGTTGCGTTAATTGATGACGGGGAAGGCGGAGCTTGGATTGGGACGGAAGATGAAGGCGTTTTTCATTGCAACGCCGGCGGAAAAGTTGCCCAATTCACGACAAAAAACGGTCTCGGCGATAACAACGGTTACGCTTTGGCAATTGATAAACTTGGACATTTATGGGTTGGACATTTGAATATGGGAGTTTCGGTTTTCAATGGTAAGGATTGGAAAAATTATGATGTTGTTGATGGACCGATTGGCGAAAGAATTTTTGATATAAAAATTTGTCCAGTTGACGGCGATGTTTGGATAGCAACTTCGGCAGGAATTTC
>JAIRWK010000321.1 GCA_031268995.1 Planctomycetaceae bacterium | reverse complement strand
ACGTGTCGGGGCTTACTCCGTGTAACCGTTTAAAAAGAACCGTTTGGGCATCGCCCGTCTTATTTTTAGTTTCCATGACCTCTATTATAGCATCTTTAAAGTTCTTAAACAAGTCTATTGTAATTATAAGTGACAGCCAAAACGGCACACCCGTTGACAAAAAATAGACATACAAGCGCGCCGTTTTCGCTGGCACATGACCCATAGTGCGATGAGTATAACGTGAGTTTCATTTTGAAATTGTTTTACGGTGAAGTATTACTTTCACCTCCGCTTTTGGTTCCCAACGCACCCCAAACGCCGAAGTCGCTTATTCCAGTTTTCTTTGGTCTTACCGCAGTTGCCAAAACGCCGCTGGTTAGGCAATTGATCGTTTCATTGACAAAACGCACGCTGCCATCTACATTAGCACAATTCACTCCGCCGGTATGATTGCTTGAAGGGCTAATAATCGCCGGAACGGAAGGATTATTTTCGCTTGTACAAGATGGAGCATTTGGTGAGTTAATAGTGTTAAAAGTAGTAACCAAGGTAAAACCCGAAGTCCAAGTTTGTCCTA
Organism: Planctomycetaceae bacterium; assembly: GCA_031268995.1. Classification (GTDB taxonomy): domain Bacteria; phylum Planctomycetota; class Planctomycetia; order Pirellulales; family Thermoguttaceae; genus WRKP01. The sequence goes on along the minus strand of JAIRWK010000321.1, from coordinate 3,052 downwards.
CTTTTCTACTATCATAACTATAAAATGAATGAAAACGAATTTCGCAAACAAATGATAACTATTGGATCACAAATGACTTAACCCCTTAACTTAATACCTATGGGGGCTAGGGATGGTTTTTTAGGGCTAGGAGTGGTTTTATGCCATCGTGTCCGGTATTGGGAAGTTTCTCATAGACACTCACCACTCACCACTTTTGGTTTTTTGGAAAATCATTTTTTGGGGCAATGCCTTACGGAGAGATCACGGTTTTTATGACTTTGAAAATATCAGTGTCATCAACATATTGCCCGTTAAAATTCCAAAATTGGGCGGCTTTTTGGTCGGTTCCTTTAACTTGTTTTAGGAACAGGTTGGCACCTGCTCCTTTGGCGTAAAGCGGAACAAGCGCGTTTGTGTGATTGTTGGAACCGTACTGAACGTTTGGAACGTTGCCGCGACCGTTGTTTTGGACTTTTTTAAATTCGTTGAAAGAGTCACCTTTATCGAAAACACGGTTTTTATTGTTATCGTTGTATGTTTCGGGTCCCCAGATTTGCCCTGTTTCGTGATCCGCCGTAACTATAACCAACGTCTCGTCCCACGAACTATTCTTCTCAACCCAATCAATCACCGTGTCAATCGCCTTTGAAAAACCAACATGTTCCAAAACACTCTTTCCAATATCACGTCCATGATTGGCAAGATCAATCGCACCGCCCTCAATCATCAAAACAAAACCGTTTGGATTGTTCTTGGTCAACACATTCAACGCCGCAAGCGACATCGTTGACAAACTCGGCAATTCATTCCAATCAGTATTCTCGTAACTTTTGTCAAGAAGTTCACGCGATTGTTTTAGTTCATTTTCGTTGGGCGTAGTCAACGGACGCGAAGAGGAAGAAATCTGACCGGATTCGCCAGTCGTCGGCGGTATAATTGCCACACTACCATCAACCGGCGGAAGCGGACTCAATGAACGAACAACTCCAATAATTTTGTCGGGAACAACACCTTTTCCCGATGCGAGTTCTTCAAATTGCTGTATTGTTTCGATTACCTTGAAACCGTTCAATGTTCCAGACTTCATTTGTTCCCAATTTTTTTCGCCGCCAACACAATCAAAACGTTTTGATTTTTCTTTTTCATTTTCGTTATCTTTAATTTTGATTTGTTTACCTTGTTCGTAAAATGGGTGTCCGCATCCCATGATGACCGAAAGATGACTTTTTTGTGAAACCATTTGTGTAAAAATTGCCCCCAAGTCATTGCGGCTTTCTGAATGTGCAGAAAATCCTGCGGGAGTTGCGTGGGACATTGGGACAGTTGTAACTGTTCCGGCTTTTTTGCCGTGTTTTACAGCGATTTCGGAAATCAACTCGATTGTTTTTTTGTCGTAGGTCATACCGATTCTGCCGTTGCTTGTTTTTGTGCCGCCGTGAATTGCGGTGCTTGAAGCGGCGGAGTCGGTTGTTTTTGTGAGTTCTGAGCTTTGTGTTCCGTTGGCGATTGTTTCCCAAAACACTTTCGGATCGTAACCCAACACATCAGCGGGAAGCTCAACATTTTTGTCCGTCCGCGAGTAAGTCGTACAACCAATCGCAACCGGAAACGAGTGATAACGTTCTTTTCCGGCTTCTCCGTAGCGGTAATAAGTTCCGGCTAAATCGGAGTTGAAACCGTTACCGTCGCCGATTAGGATGATTACGTTCTTTGCGGTTTGTGCCGAACCAGCAACAAAAAACGATAGGTAAATTACCAAAAACGAAACGCCTGTGAAAAAATTTTTTGTCATGTTTAAATTATTTGTTTATTGTTTCAGTTACGCCGAAGTCAACAAGAGCAATAAACGTTGCCCATCAACAATCGCTAACAATATTACGATTGCGTGTTCGGCATTAAATTTCTCAAAGCAGCTTGCTCAAGATTCCAAGTAAAAAACTACCAGCATTTCCGATAATTGTCAACCCGACGACTTTGGATCGATTCTCTTGATTGTAAACCGCAGCCGATATGCTCACTAGATTTTGCTCATATTGAATATTATAAAAAACGGCAGGTTACGCCATGCGAAACCTGCCGCCTATACCGAATACGTTGTAAACTGTTCAAACTCTAAAATTTTTTTCTGCGACACGAGTCTACTTATTTGTATCATACTCAAGCTGTTTTAAAATTCCTGAAGCTGGACACGCAAGCGTAACAACGTGAAGCGGTTGTTCAAGGGCGAAGCCTATCGCCTTACCGGCTACGGTATAAAGTGGGCTTGTGTGTTTTTGAATCGCCGAAAATCATAGTACGAACAGCTTCGAAATTTTACGGTCTTTTATTGGGCGATGATCTAACCCCCGCTTCGTGAACATAACGAACGGGTGCGCCGAAATCTATTTTGAATTCGTTTCTGCCCGCAACAATTTCGATTTCTTGATCGCTTAATTGTTCAGTTGAGTATTTTTTGTCAACTAAATTAAGTTTATCCGGTTGGTTAAACCTCGACAATTTTGTACCCGGCGGCAATTCGCCTTTGATAATATTCAATGCTGTTACTTTATACTTGCCGACGGGTGCGCCATTGAAACCATACGTTCGCAAGGCTACCACGCCGGATTCATCTGTAATTCCGCCTGATACTCTATATTTAGCCGATGTGTCCGTACAATAAATTTCAACCCTAGCTCCAACGAGCGGTGTTCCGTCTTGAGTTGATACAATTTTTGCTTGATGTAATTTCGGCAAATCCACCGGACGCGATTTATCTCCACAACCGTGAAATACACTAATTGCAAGAGCAATTGTCAGTGATAAAAAATATCTATTCAATCTCAATTTAATTCTCCTAATAAAATTTTAAACTGTTCATATTTTAATTTTGACAACCGTCGCCAACTTTGTCTTCTTGAATCGCCGAAATTTACAGTATGAACAGCATATTCAGGTTTTAGTTTATGAAAAAATTTTAACTGAACTTTTGCAAATTTTATAATTATTTGTATTAAAATGGGTTATAACAAAATTTATTAACTTTGTTATATTTTGACACAAAAATATTTTTTGTGTCTATGTTATGAAACCC
>JAIRWK010000315.1 GCA_031268995.1 Planctomycetaceae bacterium | reverse complement strand
AATCAAGGAGTTCCGCCGAGTGTTCACCCGATACGACAAACTTGATGATACCTATAACGCTTTTATCGCAATCGCAAACATCGCCGTCTATCTAAAAATTAGCGTCAACACTACCTAATTTTTAACATGGCGGTTTGGCAGGTTTGAACTAGATTTTTTACATTTAAACCGCAATCGTCTAATAATTCGTTTCTGTCACCGTGTTCAATGTATTGGTCGGGAAAACCTAACCGTTTTAGCTTTCTTGTGTCAATCGATAAATCATTCGCGGCTTCCAAAACCGCACTGCCAAACCCCGCCGAAAGCATCCCCTCCTCAACCGTAACAACAAATCCGCCATCACGCAACGGTTGCAGAATTGTTTCTTTGTCAATTGGTTTTATGAATCTTGCGTTTATTATGCCCGCGTCGATTTTATAATTTTTGTACAACAATTCCGCAGCTTTTTTTGCCATATTCAAAAACGTACCGCACACAACAATAATACCGTCGTTGCCCGCCTTAATAATTTCGGCTTTGCCCTGCGAAACCTCCGCGACATTGTCCCGATAACCGCCGCTAACCGCCTTAGGATAACGTAACGCAACCGGTTGCCCCGCTGTTGCCGCAAACCGTAACATGCCCGCAACATCAGACCCATCCGCCGGTGCCATTATTGTAAGGTTCGGAAACGGACGCAAAAAACATATATCAAAAACTCCATGATGCGTCGGTCCATCAGGTCCCGTTAAACCCGCACGATCAAGCAACATTATTATTGGCAAATTTTGCAATGACACTTCTTGAAAAATCTGGTCGTAACTTCGTTGAATAAACGTACTGTAAATGTCAACAATCGGAATCATCCCCGACTTCGCAAGCCCCGCCGCAAAAATCACCGCATGAGATTCACAAATCCCAACGTCAAAAAATCGACTCGGAAACTCATCTCGAATCGGCTCAAGCATATTGCCCCGACACATCGCAGCGGTAATCACACAAACCCGCTCATTCTCCCGCATCAATCGCAACACCGAATCACGAACAACTTCCGTAAACGATTTTTGCTCGGCAGACTTCACAACAGATTCCGAAATCAATTCCACATCCGAATCCGAAATCGATTCCGCATCCGATTCCTCGCGAACCCAAGCGAATTGCGCTTTTGGACTCGGCGGCGCAAGATTGCAATTTGCCTGTACTCCGCTATTCATTCCCGCCGCCGGCGCATGAAATTCCGACGGGTTGTTTACCGCCGGTTTGAAACCATGCCCTTTTTCCGTGAAAACATGCAATAAAACAGGATCATTGATATTCCGCGCCATTTTGAGAAATCGTTGCAATCGCGGAATATTATGACCGTTGACGGGACCTATGTACCGAAATCCAAGCTCCTCAAACAACATCCCGCCAAGCAATCCCGCCTTGACCGCACTCTTAAATCTTGCCAAAAACGAATCCATCGATTTGCCCAATGTCGGAACACTGTCAACAAGAGAATGCAATTGCTGCTTAAATCTCTGGTAAAACGGATGCATTCGGAGTTTGTCCAGATGCGTAGAAAGACCGCCGACACGCGGACAAATCGACATTTTGTTATCGTTCAAAATGACCGTGATATTTTTCCGTATCCAACCCGCATGATTCATCGCCTCAAATACCACGCCGCTACTAAACGCACCGTCACCTATCACCGCAATACTATGACGCTCGTTTTTCCCGCAAATCAAATCGTCCCCGCTTGCCAAACCCAAAACCGTACCAACACTACACCCAGCATGACCCGTCATCATCAAATCATAATCACTCTCCAACGGATTAGGAAATCCCATCAAACCGCCTTTGGTACGAATACTCTGAAATCGCGAAAATCGACCGGTAAGCAATTTGTGCGGATAAATTTGATGACCCGTGTCCCAAATAAGACGATCAACAGAAAAATCAAATGTCGAATGCAACGCAATACACAACTCCACCACGCCAAGATTAGAAGCAAAATGAACCGAACGACGATCATAAAGCATGTAAATCTCTTCGCGAATCTCCAATGCAAGATCAATTAATTCCTCTTGAGATAATTTCATTAACTCGCGAGGCGATTGCAATGTTGGCAAAATTCGTTTTCGTTTTTCAGGTAAATTTGGCATTTTATGGAAAAATTTTTAGATCAATTTTTTGGGGGAACGAATGGAACTCGACGAACTTTTGCCATTCGTTGTTGCGCTTACGTGTTCAGCTTCGGAAATTTTGAAACAGCTTGATTATATAATCTTACAGAGCGGTCTGTCATGTCCGCAATAAAATCAGCGACAGCTCGCCGTTTGCCTTCTTGTTTCTGCACACTTTCGTAACGTTCCGGCAACTCGCTCGTATTGACAATATAATACTCAAAAATCCTGTTTATCCAACCAGCAATCCGATTACGAAATAACATCACTTTTGGATGACGGTAAACTTGCTCAAGAAGAAATAATTCCATTTCGTTTTTTTGTTCGGCAATTTCATTGCCCGGCGCAACAATAATCTGTAACTTCAACACATCCTCCACCGTCTCCACTCCAAAATCAATAAGTCGTTTTTGTGTTGCGATTACAATATCGCTTACTTGTACATCTATTAAATCATGCACTACTGCTTGTCTAAATTCAATTTCGTTAAGATTTGCCCATCGACCGCGAACCCGATTCGCGGAATGTTTCCAAAGCGATGTTTGCATAAGTTGGTCGGCGTTCAGCAAACCTACTTCCATTGCGTCATCCACATCATGCGTATCATACGCCACACTGTCCGCAACATCCACAACTTGAATTTCCAAAAACGGCGTTTTGGATTTCGTAAATTTGTACGCTTGACCGTCCAATATCTCACGCGAAAGATTCAAACCCGGAAAATCAACATAACGGCGTTCCAACTTCTCCACTATCCGAAGTGCTTGTAAATTATGATCAAAACCGCCCGACTCGGCAAGCAGCGAATCCAAAACAGATTCGCCGCAATGACCAAATGGCGGATGACCAATATCATGCAACAACGCCGCCGCCTCAACAAAATCCTCATTCAAACCAAGAACCCGACTCAACGTTCGCGCAATACAAACAACTTCCAGTGTATGAGTTAACCGTGTCCGATGATAATTGCCAAACTCAGACGCAAAAACTTGCATTTTCTCGCTCAAACGGCGAAACGCTGCGCAATGAATTATCCGATCACGGTCTCGTTGAAATGCGTTGCGGTAAGGGTGAAACGCTTCAGGATAACGCCGACCAACACTAGATGCCGTCAAAAAAGCATAAGACGACAAAAAATACGAATAAGAATTCAAACCGGAACCCAAAACAATTTCAGTTGATTCCTTGTTGTCTCGATCAGAACCAGTCATTTTGAAAGAACCAGATTTTTAGCAGGATTTCTTTAACCACAAAAAAAACACGAAAAAAATATATCGAAGCTATTGTGTACTGAAGCCACTTTAAAATTCTTAAAGCTGAACACGTAAGCGCAACAACGTAAAGCGGTTGTTCAGGGGCGAAGCCTATCGCCCTACCGGCTACGGTATAAAATTTCCCAAAGCTGAACACACAATCGTAACAACTTAAAACGATTGGTCAAGAGCGAAAGCATATCAACCATCAACGGCACCGGTATATTTAGTGTATAAACCAACAATCAACGTACCATCAATTTATTTCAAATTCGGTCGATTTTCAGTTAATATACCGTAGCCGGTAGGGCGATAGGCTTCGCCCTCAAACAACCGCTTCACGTTGTTATATCGTAGCCGGTAAGGCGATAGGCTTCGCCCCTGAATAACCGCTTTACGTTGTTGCGTTTGTGGGTTCAGCTTCAGGAATTTTAAAGTAGCTTCAGTATACGCTTACGTGTTCAGCCTCAGGAATTTTAAAATAGCTTGAGTATAAAAATCGACCGAATTCAAATAAAATCAATTTTTAGAAATTTCATTGAGTATATTGTACTTCGGTGAATTGTGTAATCTCCGTATTGTCATGTTTATTGATTCAAGTATAATTCGAGTCGTTTGGCTGGGTTTGTTGTTCTGTCCAATTCGAGGGCGAAACCTGTTGTCCATACTGATTATGGAATAACAGTTATACTTTTTTTGAAACTGTTTTAGAGAGGAATAGATGATTAGTGTTGATCTGAAGGATCGTGTTGCGTTAGTTACTGGAGCGACGCGGGGTATTGGTTTAGGAATAGCGAAGGCATTGGTGGGCAATGGTGCTAAAGTGTCTGTTGTTGGAACGAGTCAGGAGCGATTGGATGCGGCGGTTGAGTCGTTGGGCAAGTTTGGGGCGAGTGTTGATGGTTATATTTGCAATGTTTCGGTAACTAATGAAGTTGAGAGTACGGTTAGTTCTGTTTTGTCGAAACATGGTCAGGTTGATATTTTGGTAAATTGTGCGGGGATAACGCGGGATGTGCCGCTCGGCGCAATGAAAGATGATCAATGGGACGATGTTATTGCGATAAATTTACGAGGACCGTTTTTATTTACACGAGCTTGCTCTAAACCAATGCGCCGCGTAAGAAAAGGACGGATTGTCAATATTACAAGCATCGTAGGAATGATGGGAAACAAAGGACAAGCAAATTATTCGGCATCAAAAGCCGGACTAATCGGTTTTACACGAACTGCGGCAAAAGAATTAGCGGGCAAGAATATTACGGTAAACGCAATTGCGCCGGGTTTTATTGACACGGACATGACGGCAGTGTTGCCGGAGGTGTTGAAGAATGAGATGTTGAGTCGAACGCCTTTGGCAAGGTTCGGTCAAGTCGATGACATCGCCAACGCCGTAATGTTCTTCGTAAGCGACGAAGCATCATTCATAACGGGGCAAATCCTAACCGTTGACGGCGGTCTGACAAGATAAAAAATCAGTAATTTTTTCGTCCGATATTTTTAAGGGGCAATGGAGACGCAAAGGACATAAAGGACAAAGCTGGTGTTTACTCAATATTATTGTGGAGTCTCTAACGATATTGAGTGAATGCTCGCTCTGTCTTTTTTGTTCCTATTGCCCTTTATACTCAAGCTACTTTAAAATTCCCGAAGCTGGACACGCAAGCGCAACAACGTGAAGCGGTTGTTCAAGGGCGAAGCCTATCGTCTTACCGGCTACGGTATAAAAATAATTGACCGGTAGGGCAAAAGTTTTTTGCCCGTACCGGTTACTCTTTTTACATAACGAAACATGACCTCACGCAACAACATCCAGCCCGCGACCAACGCCATTGTCAAGACTCGGAGCCGTTTTTAACGCGGCATCCGAAATCAAACCAAGCAACGCCTCGCCAAGTTCACGCTCAACTGAACGTGTCTTCTGAAGCACCGACATCTGCGTCTTTAACGCAACTTGCTCCTGTTGTTGCTGTATTGCACCAGCAATAATCGAATCCATAAAATTCTCCTCTCTCGCCAGAATACCAAAACGAAACTAACCCAATGCCCTACACAGACATTTTGAACCGCCCACAACATAATCTCGGCAACCGCCGCTCGCCCGTCCAAAAGCAAACTTCCACGTTTTTGAATAACCGAAATTGTCAACATGTACAGTTTGACCAAATTAGTCAAGTTATCTATTTTACGCATTCTAACATAGATTCCAGCAAATCTCAAGTCTGATTCGACCCTTTTTAGGAAAAAATTTTAAAATTTTCCACAATAATGCCAATATTCGTATTGCGGAAAACCAAAAAAATTCAGATAATTCGCTCACTGAATTTGAATAGATTGAGTAAAGTTATCGGACAAATTATTGTTTTACGGATTTGACGGAAGTGTTGACGGCTTAGCGCAGAAAAATTGAATTGCGTGAATAAATTCCAAAAAAGGGTAAAGCATTTTTTGAACAATTAGTGTATACTGGTTAGGGGTGAGCAAGGAAGTGTACAGACAAAAGCATGAATCAAAAATATAATAAAGTTATACCGTAGCTGGTAGGGTGATAGGCTTCGCCCTTGAACAACCGCTTCACGTTGTTACGCTTGCGTGTTCAGCTCCATGAATTTTAAAGTAGCTTCAGTATACTTCATATCGGCTTCGGTATATCGAGAATCCAATTGCCCGCAAAAAAAGAAATTTTTTGGGATTTTTTCAAAATTCATTAAAGAAAATTTTGAAAAAACAAGCAAGCAGTTTGATTTATTGTTTTCGAGGATAATATTTTAAAAATATGAACATAATTCGCCCAAACAGTCAAACCACAATCAATCGGCATCGTATAGTTTTTTCGTGCAACATGCTGAAACCTGTCGTCAGACCGGTTTTGGCATAAAACCGTAAGAAAAGATTTTTGAAAATGCGTGATTTCGTTTTGAGCATTTTCTACTAACACAATTCAAAGGAGATAACAATGGAAATCCATAACCGATACCCAGTGTATTCGCAAGAAATACAAAAAAATCGTGTAAACACAACCGAACAGGTTGCTGCACCGAACAACACAAAAATAGATAAGTACCGCGATGAAATCAATTTCACCGGTGAAGCAATCAAAGTAAGCAACGAAATAAGAAGCGAATCCTCAACCGCAAATATAAGATTCGATCTCGTAAACCGAGTCAAATCAGAAATTGCCGCCGGAAATTATGATACGCCGGATAAAATGGACATCGCGATTGACAGGATGATCGAAAAATTAAATTTGATTTAACACATCACGCGAAAAATAAACACCGCAAAGGCGAAGAAGGACATTTAGAAAAACTTCTTGAGCAAACCTGTTTAATTTGGAATGTTCCCGAATGCATGACGTGATGTTTCGGTACAAAGTGCGAACAGTTTAAAAAGGAAATATACTGAAGCTACTTTAAAATTCCCACAGCTGAACACGCAAGCGTAACAATGCGAAGCGGTTGCTCAAGGGCGAAACCTACTGGCTACGGTATAATTCAAAGTTCCTCCGATTGATACGCAGTTTCACTCTCCTTCTGTGTATCGTTGCTTGGAGACCTGACTTGCACAAAGTCAGGTCTCTTTTTTTATACCGGCTACGGTATAAAAATTCCCAATAGTAGAATTTTTTTTGCGCAGGCGGGTAAATTGTTATAACTGAACTTTTGCAAATTTTATAATTATTTGTATTAAAATGGGTTATAACAAAATTTATTAACTTTGTTATATTTTGACACAAAAATATTTTTTGTGTCTATGTTATGAAACCC
>JAIRWK010000312.1 GCA_031268995.1 Planctomycetaceae bacterium | reverse complement strand
ATACACATCAAAAAGGATTTTTTGTGTAAAAATGCCCTAAAAACGGCTGAAAATGGTTGGGTTTAGGTTAAATGGAAAAACTAGGGCAAGGCTGGATTTAGGCTCTGCGTAACATGAGTCACTAATACTGTCAGTTAATTTCGCAATGGGATTTTTTTGTTGTCAATGAAAGTCAAAAAATGTTTATGGAATTGTTCAATCTCTTCACCTGATAGCGTGCGATCTGTTGCTCCGATCCAAAATCTGAACGAATAACTTGCTTTACCTTTGTCGAGTCCTTTGCCTTTGTACGAAACCAAAAATTCACGTTTCACAATTAGCGAATCGTTAAATTGATCGAGCAAATTTTCAAGTTTTTCAAAACCATCGTCAATATCCCAAACAAGCGAAAAATCTTGTTTTGAAACCGGATAACGCGGCGGCTCGACAAATTCAACCTTAGGAAATAAAACTCCGCCGATTTTGTCGAGTTGAATTTCGAACCACACAACGCCGCCGCCTTCTGGTGAAATTTTGCTCATCATGTTTTTGTCAAGCACTCCAAGACCGCCGACAATTTGACCGCCAACTTGTACTTGAATCCACGAACCCGCCGAACACCACGCCGGAAACACTTCGCCGCCAACTCCAGCAACCTCTACAAAACGAACACCATCAACCCCACAAACCGAAAAAATATCCTCAACCGCCGACTTGATCTCCAAATAATATTCTTCAAGCGAATTGCCAACAGCAGATTGTTTGAACGCAACTCCAGCAAGACGATGTTCCTCTAAACATTCTTTATCTTTGCCCGTTGGAAAAAATACACGACCAATTTCAAACAAACGAAACGAATCGCGAAACGGACGATTTTTGGGAATTAGCGCAAAAAGATTCGGCAACAACGATGTACGCAATTTTGATGTTTCAGGACTGGTCGGATTTTTTAGCATAAGCGTTTCGCCCGTATCGAACGCAATCGTTTTAAGCCAAAGATCGTTGAACCACACGTAATTATGAACTTCCAAAAAACGATGCCCGACCGTCAACAACTTTTGAATCTTATGTTCCAACTTCAATCCCTTCTCAATAAATAACGGGCGAATTGGTTGCGACGGCATAACCGGCGGAATATTATCGTAACCATAAACCCGCAACACCTCCTCAACAATATCCTCTGGAATTGAAATATCTTTACCGCTTCTAAACGGCGGCACACCGACAACTAAATTTTGCTCAACACCGAACTCCGCGTCAAAACCAAGCGAATGCAAAATATTCAAAACACGCTCGTGCGGAATTTTTATGCCTGAAAGTTGTTCAAGCCGTCCGGCGGGAATATTGATCGCTCGTTTTTTGTTCTGCAAATCTCCCTCAACTGTAAAACAACTCAACACCCCCAACTCCGAACCTAAATCCGACATCGAATCACTAATCAATTTCAATATACGCGCCGTTGCTGTTTTGACATTTGACTGTGGTTGAGTTTTTTCGTAGCGTTGTGAAGCGTCTGTTCGCAAATCGAGCCTGCCGGAAGTTCGGCGAATTCGGGCGGCTTTGAAATTCGCCGACTCAAGTAAAATCTTCGTCGTCGATTCCGTAACCTCCGTTTCCGCACCGCCCATAACGCCCGCAATCGCAACAGGTCGATATTGTTTCGACGATTGATGACCGCCCCAAATCAATAAATCTTCCGGTAACAAATTGCGGGTTTGATTATCGAGCGTAGTAAATTTCATTTCCGAACCCGCCGCCGCAACCTTGATACCGCCGAGTTTATCCGCGTCAAATGCGTGTGTTGGTTGTCCTATTTCCCAGTTGACATAGTTCGTAACATCAACAAGCAGATTGTAAGACCGAAGCCCCAACGCATGAAGCCGCCGCTGAACATAAATCGGCGACGGAATCACGCCGCATGTCTGAAACTCAATACAACCATAAACAGGACAATTCTCATGATCATTATTTTGTAATGAGTATTTGGGCAAGTTATTAAATTGATTGATGTCAAGTTGTGGGAGCGGTTTCAATTCGCGGTTAAAAATTACTGCAAACTCACGCGCAAAACCATAATGACCCCACAAATCAGGACGATGCGTCAGACTCTTATTGTCAATCTCAATCAAAATATCCGTGTCAGGAATCAATTCAGAAATCAGTGTGCCATTTGGAATGTTGCGTGGAATTTCAAAAATAATTTCGTGCCACGCGGATAAACCAATTTCTGCCGCGCTGCAAAGAATACCTTGACTTGTTTTACCGAACGGTTTTGTTATTTCGATAAGTTGGTTATTTGCGGCGGTTGTGCCAGCTGGGGCAAACGGCGATTTGAGTCCAAGCCGAACATTTGGCGCGCTGCAAATTGTAGTGTAATTTTGCTCGCCGCAATTAACGTTACAAAAAACATGATTCGCATCGATTTGCTCAATTGCCGTTATTTCCCCGACAATGATTCCCTTAACACTCCTATAAACCCGCCGAATCCCCTCAACCTCCGCCGTCGCCAATGTTAAACGACTAACAACAAAATCAATGTCCAACCCCGAAAGATCGACATAATCCGATATCCAATCAAGTGAAATTAACATAAACTAAAATAAAAATTAAAAAACATTATTAACCACGAAAGACACGAAAGATTCTAAGGCTTCGCCCAAAAATAAATGACCATTAATGTTCAATAAATGGGTTTACGTTAGGGGGGTTCTAAAGTAAAAGGAACCGCCCCTAGTCCCTTCGAAACCACCCCTAGCCCCTCCGAAGGAGTGGAATAATTCCCCTTCTTCGGAGGGGTTAGGGGTGGTTCCCCCCTAACATTGGGACATTAATGGTAATTTTATTTCAGGATGATACGTAACGAAAAAAACCTTTACCGCCTTCGTCGCCTTTGTGGTTTTCAAAAAACCTCATTTTGATTATTCGTAATCTGCCTTGTTCAGTATTTCACCGCCAATGAAAGTTGCCGCGTCTGATCTTTTGTCGCAACCGGTCATCAATTGAACGAATACTTTTTCCGAAATACCATCATTCAATGCTTTCACATGCCCATCACAAAATGATACTACAACAACTCCAGAATGATGTGACGACGGACGCGCACTGTGATACCAATCTTCACCAAATGCCGTAGAAACACAATGATTAAAGGTTCGCGGAACACGGTCGTCTGTTGTGTCAAATGCTGTACAATTGTCCCTAAAGGGTACATACATTTTCGGTGCCGCCTCAGCTACACCATCACCATTGGGATCTGCTGGATAGGAAACGTAATACCGCGCCCAACAAAAACCAACAGAGCCTTCAATCTTATCCGTGCCCGAAGAGAGATTGTCCAGTGGTGATGGCGGGGTTGATGTACCATTTCGCTCACAACACAGATGCGTTCCTTCGCTTGCGATCCAAAAACCTGCATTTACATTTTCTGCGATTAAAAGAGTACAACTTGTTCCGTCAAATTTTGATATATCATCCAAGCGTACTACCGAACTTTTATTTTTGTCTTTGATGCACGCACTATCGAGAAAAACTCCGTTGTATGAATTAGCATCGTAAGTCCAAGGATCACCGACGGCGAAATCATCGACGGCACCGGCGTTGACTTGGTAATTTAAACCTCTGTCTTTTTTATTTGCACTGCTTGGGCAAAATAGGATTGGGATGTTGTTGATAGTTGACGCTGTTCCTGCGGCGAGACTGCTTTTCAAATCGGCTTCTTCGATTTGTTGCAAAATTTGCACGACCCAGCTTGCTTGACCTCTTACCGTGCCGAAATTCATAAACGCACGCCAACCCGGAAAAGCATTCGTGCTATTTTCATAAACGAGCAACGCACTCGCTATATTACGTTGATTATTCGTACATTGCACTCGACGACCCGATTCGCGGGCGGATTGTATCGCCGGTAAAAGCAAACCCGCAAGCAGCGCAATTATCGAAATCACTACCAATAACTCAATAAGCGTAAAACCTCTTTTCATTTTCATATCTCCATTTCAAATTTTATTATACCGAATCCATTATGGGCAATATGTTTCGGTATTGATTGCTAAATTTTGACGCGCGCCCAATTGAAACCGTTTCTACACTTTCCCGACATGAACGAAACACGACTCCCAAATCGGAACGGTATAGGATAATTCAGATAGCCCAAAAAAACAATATGAAAGAAGACAAGTTTGCCAAAATCCCAAAATTCGAGTCGATTTTTCCGAAAAGATAATTTGCGACCTTTCACAATTTTTGGCTTTAAAATTTCTCTTGGTTATGGCACGCAGATAACGCAGATTAGAGAAGATATTTGCAGATCAGAAAATAAAATTAAAATACTGTGGCATCACCCTATCGGCTACAGTATACTGAAGCTACTTTAAAATTCCTGAAGCTACGGTAAACCTGCAACGCAGAGCGTTAGGCAAGCGCAACGACGTGAAGCGGTTGTTCAAGGGCGAAGCCGGCTACGGTATATAAATCTGCGTCGTCTGCGTGTTATAGCATGTACTCTACAATTTATCGAGTTGTTCAATATCTATGTATCGGTAGTCGCCTTTGGTTCGTTCGGCTAATTCTTGGAGCAATGTTGATTTAGCCTCGCCGGAGCCGAACTGGATGACATTGATTTTTGTCTTACCAGTTTTTCGGCACACGTCATCAAGGTCGAGGCTAAACACGCCGTCTGTTAGAAAAAAAATAACGTCTGGTCTGTACGAAATCGCATCCAATAACGGCAGCAATGGCTTCGTGCCGCCGCCCGCGCCAATTCCTTCAATAAACAACATTGCCTTTTTTTTATTTTTCTTATCTGCGGCAATCATGTACTTTTGTAGGGCAATTTTGCCATCGTCATAAAAAATTATATTAAAATGATGTCTTTGATTTAGTGAGTCGAGAGCTTGTACTAATTCTAATTTAGCGTTGTGTAAAGGTCTTCCGATCATGCTGCCGGAACGGTCAAAAACAAAAACAAAACTTGAGCCTTTGCCATTAATGCCAAAAACATTTACAGTTGCGTCGTGTTGCTCTAAAGAAAATTTGCCGATGCCGGTGTCCGGCAATTTGTTGGGTTGTCCTGTTAATTTTTCGCCTTCGATTATTTTGTCGGGTTCGGTTGAGAGGTCATTGGTTTCGGATTGATGTGAAATTTTTGCAGGATTGTCAGAGTCGGATTCGATATTTTCAGTATTATTTTTGTCCGCTTTCAATTCGTGCGGGCTTGACGTTTCTAAATCTTTACCATTTCCTTGTTCGATACTTTGTTCGTCAGTTTGGTTTTCGACAGCGTCAGTCTCGACGGGACTTGAGCCGGAGTCTGTGCCGAAATCTCCACCTGTACCCATTGTTTCCGCGCCGCCGCTGGCAGGCAAACCCTTCGGATCGTGTTTAATAACTTGGTCAACCGGTCGCGATGTACAACTCAAAAAAAGCAATAACAACAATAACAAAAAAACCACAACCGCAATCACACAAAAATACGCGGTTTTATTATTGTGCTTTTTTTGATTTACCGGTACAGTGATTTTGCGCGGGACTTTGATCGGGTAACGCGGTATTTTTTGTACGGAATTAGGCATTTTCATTCAGAGGTTAGTGATTTTGGAATTATGAAGGACAAAGGAACATTGAGGACAAATGGGACAAAATGATACGGTATACTCAAGCCGTTTTAAAATTCCTGAAGCTGCGGTATACTCATCGCACTATGAAATTCAGTTTTTATTTTTTTGATAGGATTTACAGAATGGCAGGATAGACAGGATTTTTTTATATCCTGACAATCCTGTAATCATGTTATCCTGTCTCAAAAAGATAAATTTCATAGTAGCTGCGGTATAAACCTACAACGCAGAGCGTTAGGCAAACGCAACAACGTGAAGCGGTTGTTCAAGGGCGAAGCCTATCGCCCTACCGGCTACAGTATAATTTTATTCTTGTACTTCTTGTGTACCGCTATTTGAGCTGAAGTTCCAAACGGAGTCGTCGTTTGACGGTTTCAAATCGTACTCAAAACCGGATTCAAGCAATATGTTTCTGATAATGTAAAACTGATCCGCAGTGTCACCGTAAACAATAAGTGAAACGTAAAAAGTTTTGTTATTATATTTTTTCAATATTTTTTGAATTTCTTTTTTTGATTTTTCTGACGAATCGATTGTGATACCGCGATTTATTTTTGGAGTTCCTAATAAATTATTATTTGGCGTGTCGAAATCATCTCGTGAGCTTGCGTCGTAAATACGGTTGAATCGCAATATCAAGTAGGCGGATTTATTGGCTTTGGAAATGTGCAATTTGGGCTGGTAAAGTGTTTCGTGTCTGTCGTTTGGTGATGATTGTGTTGGTTTTTTTTCTTTTTGGGTTATTTGGTTTTTTAGTTCATGGATTTCTTTTTGTTTGAGTTTAATTGATTGTTTTTGTTGGTTGTTTTGGGACGATTGATTTTGGGCTTGTTGTTTAAGGTCGTTTATTTTGTTTTCGCCGGTTTGAATATTTGTTACGATAATTTTGACTTGTTTTTCAAGTTGTGAATTTTCGTTTTTTTGTTTTTGGAGTGATTCGAACAATTCGTTTTTTTTCGCGGTTGAAGTTATTCTTGTATTTTGGAGTTGTTCGTAATTTTGTGTTGTTGGTTGTTCGTTATGATTTGGCGGAGTGAGTATGGTGTTGGGCAATGTTTCGCGTAGTGCGGTTGCGAGTTTAATGTCGGTATTGAGTTGTTCAAGTTTTTCTTGCAACGCAGTAATTACTTCGGGCGAAGACGGTTCAGGATGCGCAACAGTAATATCAGTTTGGCGAATTTGGACTGCGACTAATATTGCAATAAGCAAAACCCCGCCAAACATATTGCAAATAGTATCCAAAAAAAGCTCCAAACTCGACTGCGGTGAAATTCTATGTCTTCTCATAAAAATATCAATCCAATATAAAAAACGTGTAACCTTAGGAAAATTCTAAAAACTCTTCCTAGCCCTGTAAGGGCGTGATGTGCATAACCGGCGTTGTAGCGCAGCGAAACCGCCGAACTCAACGCCACAACCACACAAAGCCCCGCAGGGGCAAGATTATTGGGGGCGAGTGATTGTTTGATAATCTCGTTCCTGCGGGAATTGTTGGAGCTGATTTTCCTCGTCCCGTTCGGGACGAAATGTTGGTAGAAAACGTATGATTAAAAAACGCCGTCCCGTTAGGGACGGAATGTGAGGAGTTTTCAAACGGTTTAAATTGCAATCACATTGCGTCCCATACGGGACGCGAAATATTTTTTATACTGTTTTCTACCAACATTTTGTCCCTAACGGGACGGGAACACTAGTTATACCGTAACCGGTAGGGCGATAGGCTTCGCCATTGAACAACCGTTTCACGTTGTTGCGATTACGTATTCAACTTCATGAATTTGAAAACAGCCTGAGTATACAAAATTTTGTTTTATATTGGCATCGGCATAAAAACAATTTCCCTGTGAACTCTGTGTCTTCTGTGGTTAATAAATTAATTTGTCATTCCGAAACTTATTACGTTTGTTGTTTCACCGATAACTTGATAGCCGATGGTGAAACCTTTGCTTTTCATGCGGCTTAAAAGCTCTTTATATTTACTGAAACGCGACGGGCGAAAATAAATCACAAAATGGTCGGTTGCACTGTTACGCGATTCAAGCCAGTTATAAAAATCTGAATTTGAAGTGAATGTTTTTTGGGCTGCGCCGTTTGTTGGGATTACGGTCAAGCCGTCTTTTTCTCCGTAAACGCAAATGAAAACTGTTGAGTTAGGTCTTTTTTGTACAGTAATGCTTAGTTGATGTGGGACTACAGTTGCGGCGGTTGTTTCCAATTCTTGTTTTTTTAACGCAAGCTCTTCATAACTCGTCTCCAAAACTTTCGCCTGCTCCGACAACGCCTCACTTTCAATTTTCAACCGCTTCAATTGTTCCGTCATTTCTTTGATTCGGCTTTCGTTGTCGGGCAATAATTTTAGTTTCAAGTCTTTTTTCAAAATTTCTGTATGGTTTTTTTCTTCTTGAATTTCTTTGTCCAACTCGATACATTCCGCCTCAAGCCGTTTATTTATTGCGAGCAAAGCGTCGATTTGATTTCGTGTTTGTGGAGTGATGATGGTTTCTAGTTTTGTTTGGTGTTGTTGTGAGATTTCGCTTTGGATTTTTGTTAGTACGGGTTGCAGTGAATAAATTTGTTCTTGCAATTCATGTGCGGAAAGTGCTGTTGTCAGTGGTTCGGATGTAGCTTGCGCGATCAATTTCAAAATTAACAATAACGTAATCAAAATCACAATACCGACAACAGACATAATTATGTCTTGAAACGAAAAAAGCGAAATTGGAGAATCATGTTTATTACGTCTCATTTGTGATCATTCGTTTGATTTTTTTGATCGTTCGTGTAATGCTTCGCTCAATTATTATGGGCAAGAGACATAAAGGACAATAGGGACACAAGGGACATGAGGGACAAAGTTATAATGAAACCTACTATAGGAAATTTCCAAAAACCACCTGTAACGGAAGCGTCTCGCTTCCGGTTGCGGCAGCAGGGACGCTACCGTTATACCGACACCGATAAGGCGATAGGCTTCGCCCCTGAACAACGTGAAGCGGCTGTTCATAGGCGAAGCCTGTCGCCCATACCAGCGTCGGTATAGCGCAACGAAACTGCCGGACTCCACTCACAACCACACCAAGCTCCGCAGGGGCGAGATTATTTTATGTTCTTTGTTCTTCGTTGCGGTGGCTTGGCATTCGTAGGTGGGCGACTATATTTTGACTGCAATATTCGGAGCAAGCGATCAACAATTCTTCCTCCGCTTTTTTCAACGCGGTTGCCATTAGATGTAACGTCAACGCGAAAATCAAAGCGACAAGAGTTGTTTCAAACGCAGTGGCAAGACCGCCGGTAACTGATTGAAGCGAAGACGTTAAAGCTGCCGTATTTGCCCCGTTTGCAAGCACGTTGCCAAACGTACCAATCGCTTGCGATAACCCCTCAACCGTGCCAATAAAACCAAGAACAGGAATCGCCCACAAAAAACCATTGAGCAACGAATACGAAGTCTCAACAGATTCAACATCCTGATCGTTATACGACCGCAAAATGTCGCCGACATCTGAAATCATGCCAAGATTCTTTAAGTTGGCAAGCGCACCAACAATTCGATTGAAAAGGAAAAAATGCTTCGGTTGTTCAATCTGCTCATTAACGTTGCGCAAAATCTGATCAACCGTATTGGGCGAAAGAACAAAGTCAAGTTCAGGCGGAAGAATTTTTATCCGCAATGTCCTCTTTTGCAAATTAGTTTTTGACCACTTGAATAACAAAATAAATAACGACCAAAACGCAAGAAATACCATCGGAAACGGCGTCATTCCGCGTTGCGTAAACATTGCCGTAAACCAATTCGGAGACGCAATATAAAGCGCAGTATAAAAAACAATCGAACAAACCGCAGCGAACACAGCGCAAAGCGTCGAGTTGACATTGGTAAACCGACCGCCGCGAAAACCAAGACGCTGCTCAATATCCAAACGAGACCAAGATAAACGTGAATCAATTGACATAACTGTTAAATACTTGTTACAAAAATATGTGCTTGTTTCTTTATGGAATTTTTAAAATTAATTTTATTTTAGGGCGAAGCCTATTGCCCTACCGGCTACGGTATATATTTTGGATTTTCTCCGTATTGATTATTTCCGGGTTGGCTGTCAAGGACGAGGAAAACGATTAGGATGATTGAGCCGATAACTGGTATTAGCGGTATCAAAATCATCCATCCGCTGTTGCCCATGTCATGCAACCGCCTGACACAAACCGCAATTGACGGCAGCAAAATTAGTATATTGTATATCAAGTACACCGCCAACAAAAAATATGCAACAATAAATTTCATTCCTATTGTTGCTTCAAAAGCTGTCATTATAAAAATTGTGATGATGCCGATTGAACCCAATAATAATGGAATGATCAGCAGGTTACAAATTGTGAAATTCCAGTATTCGCGTCTTCGTGCGCGACCGCTGAAATCGGCATATTTTTTCAAAACGTCGGCGTAACCGATACCGGTTGAATCTGTTTTTATGCCGGACGAATTACCCGCGAAGTTTTGCCGTAAACTACCAACACTACGCCCGCAACTCGGACAAACATTGGACGACGGCACAAGCGAACAACCGCAAGCGGAACAAAATAAATCTGATTTTGACGGAAAAATTTCATTTTGATTTTTTGTTGCGCTTATTTGTGATGTGCCGAATAGTTCTGAAAATTGCGGTATTTTGCTGATGTTTTGTGCAAATTGTCCGTCTTGCCATGCTACGGATTCGGCTCGCAATGTTCCTGATTTGATCATTTGAATTATTGCCGATGTCGTAACGGGACCGTAGCCTTCAACGCCGTCATAACTGTAAAACCAACTGGACGGTTCTGAAGTTGGCGATGTTGCGGGAGTGGTGAATGTTGGTGAGGATTGTGTGGTTGTGTGTATTTGTTGAGTGGGTTGTTGTTGCGGCGGAAACAAAAATTCAAAACTCTCCGCAATAACCCAATCAATCTTATTTTCGGAAATCAATGTTGATCTTCCGAGTTTACCGTTATCTTTCATTTCGTTTAGCTGTTCAGTATTGAACGGTCCA
This sequence comes from Planctomycetaceae bacterium, assembly GCA_031268995.1. GTDB lineage: Bacteria > Planctomycetota > Planctomycetia > Pirellulales > Thermoguttaceae > WRKP01. Next base: position 18,203 of record JAIRWK010000312.1, on the reverse strand, counting down.
AACGGCTTGTTACGAATTTGAATATAGTAAGCCATAAGCGAAAATGATGTATAGTTATTTTCATACCGATACCGGCATGGGCGGTAGGCTCCGCCCATGAGCCACCGCTTCGCGATGCTACGCTTGCGCGTCCAGCTTTAAAACAGCTTGAGTATATAGCCTAATTATTAACCACGAAAAACATGAAAAGGATTTTCCCCGTCCCGTTAGGGACGAAATGTTGGTAGAAAACGCAGGGTTAAAAAATGCCGTCCCGTTAGGGACGAAATGTGATGATTTCTCAAACGGTTTATACCAAAGCTACTTTGAAATTCCTGAAGCTGAACACGGAAGCGCAACAACGTGAAGCGGTTGTTCAAGGGCGAAGCCTATCGCCTTACCGGCTACGGTATAAATTGTAATCACATTGCGTCCCATACGGGACGCGAAATATTTTTGACCCTGTTTTCTACCAACATTTTGTCCCTAACGGGACAGGGGACACCAATTACTTATCACCGATCATCAACTTCATATACCGATGCCGGTATGGGCGGTAGGTTCCGCCCATGAACCACCGCTTCACGTTGTTGCGCTTGCGTGTTCAGCTAAAGTAGCTTGAGTATAATCTCGTCCTATGCGGGGCTACGGAAAAAATTCGCCCGCTAAATTTCAATGTTGCTGTTCACCCAATGGCAGGTTTGGGGGAAGTTGCCTTTATTAACGTTTGAGGAAAACTGGTACGCATTGGAGGTATAAATTTTCGTTTCCGGTGAGTTGTATTCCTAATTCGGAATTGTTACCGATTTGTACGGGTAAGACTGTGTCGTCTGGTTTTTTACGGAAGATGTACAAGGTTCCGGTTTTTGATGTCAAGGCGGATTTTAGGTTGCAATGCCATTCGTGATTTTTTTGTACCAAGATGCCGACGCATTCGAGTTCTAAATTAAATTTTCCGATTAAGTTTTTGAATTGTTCGTGTTCTTTTTTTGTCTTTTCAATAAGCTGGTCAACATTTGGTATTCTGCTTAACATGACAGTTGCGAGGTTACGTTGCAAGATAGTATTTTTGGAATCGACATCCATCCAATTAGTTTCTTTTTCTACGTTGCTTGTTGATATTATTTCTAAGCAGCGTTTAAAATTCATTTCAAAAATCGGGTCAATTGCCGACGTATCGGTGATGAGCAATTCCAGTAGAAGATATTTTAAAATCGGGTCAATGTCATTCGACTTAACCAATTCGCCAATCAAATCACAAACAACCTCAACCGCGTTTGTACTGATGTTGTCCAATTTCTTCAACGCCTCAATTGAAAAATCGGCTTGAGAATTATTTGGTACTTTTTCGGGTTTAAATTCGCTTTCGTAAATTGAAATCGGTTTAGTTTCGGAGGCAAATGTTGTGATGTATTCGTAGCCTCCGATTTTATCCGGTTTTTCGGGTTTTTTAGTCAAGTAATACCAATTCTCTTTTTTGATCCATCGCCAAACTTTTTTTTGCGTGAGGTTTTGCAGAAATGTTTTAGTTGACTTAAACGTATCTTGTGAATATGATTGTTTTTCGGTCAACATTCTCAAATACGGTGCCGGCGGAAAAAGTTGGTCGGGCGAACCGGATATTTTTGATGTTAATTCGTTGAGAGCTGTCAATAATTCGCTGGAGTTATTTTGTAATTTTTTTACGTCTTGTGTACTTTCGGAGTATTTTGTTGTCAGTTTACGCAACAAATCCAACACCGCTTTAACGTCATCCAATTCCTTGACAACTTCTTCCGCGTCTGCTGTTGCCGGATGTTGCGGAAATTTTGTAACGAAAAATTCCAATGCGTCTTTGTAGTCTGTTATTTTGGAGGTTTTGTTGACAAGTTTTTTGAAAGAATCGTTTTGTTCAAGTTCAGATTTAATTTGTGTTTCATAATTTGTGATGGAATTTAACAAGATATTGCTTTGTTTTTGCAATGTTTGCGACGTGTCGGTATATTGTTGTTGCAATGTATTTATTCGTAACGATAATTTTGCCAGTTGAAAAATCATGTCGTCTGGTGTTAAATTTTTGTTCTGGCATAACTCATTAAAATCATTTGAAATCGTTTCAATTTCTTTATTATATTCGGCGTTTAATTTGGTTTTCAAGTTGAGCGCGGCGGCATCGTATCGGCGTTTTAATTCGGTGAAGAGAATTTTTTCTTGTGGAGTCCGCACGCGTTTTTCTGTTTGGGCAACGGCGGTTTTGATCGGTTCGGCGTTTTGTTGATCGAGTTCGGAAATGTTGTCCAATGCTTCGGATGCTTGGTTGTGGTAACGCATAAATTCTTCGGCGCGTTTTTGATCGTAGTCGTACAAATTGCGCAGTTTTTCAAATGCGGAAGCGATTTGCGGGTTAGCACTTATGCCGTTATGTTGGTGTTCAATTCGTTGTATTATTCCGGGTATATCTTCGTAGCGTTTCTCGGTTTCAAGGTCTTGCAATGATTTGAGTGTTTGGGCAACTGTGCGGTTAAAATTGCTTGAAGCCAATCCCCAAATTATCAACACGCCGATAAAAATACAAACGCACGCGGCGGAAGTTACCATGATTTTTATTCGGCGTGAGCGTTGTAATTCGCAACTATCAATTTGAGATTGGTAACGTTCCTCAAGATGTTTTGGAATTGTCGTGTCGGCTTGTGCGGCGGCGTTTAACAATGCGTAATGGAGTTGTTCTAAAACGGGTACGGAACTTTCGGCTTCCAATGCGTCGTTTAAATCAGAAGCACTTTTGTTAAATGTTTTTTGTAATTCGTTGCGTTGTTGTGTTTCTGCCAGCCAAAATACTGCTGCCCGAATTGTTTGGCGAATTTCAGGCGGCATTGGCATATTTGTATTCGTAAGCAACTTTTGCATCTTCGTATAAACCGCAACCGCTTCATCATACGAAAACGCATTGAAATATTTCAATAATAACTCGGATAAACTTCGCAAAATTATTGTGCAAAGTTTTTGACGATATTCAGACGGCGGAGAAACAACCCAATCGGGCGAACTCAATTCAGAATACAACGATTGAATCTGCGCAAAATTATTTGTTGCTATCGCGTTTTTGATTTCGTTGTCCAATTCTTTAAGCCGGACTTTTTCAAACGTTTCTTGATCTTCGACCCAAAAAGAATTTTGTTGATCATTTTTTGCAATTGCGCGTAAAACGGCGAGACGTTCGCGAATCGGTGAACCATTCAACGCATGTAAACGATGCCAACGCAACAACGGCTCAAGCGGCGACATGTTCAAATAAGCGTTATTTAATTCCCGCTGCTGTTCAACCGGCAACGGCGGCGGAACATTGTAACCAAGCGTAGAAACAATCTCATTCCATTCCTCTCGCTCAACAAAATCAAGCGAAATATACATCTCGATAAGATTCGGTTTCATCTCCGCCAGCCGAATCCCTTCCGCTATATTTCCGTTGCGAATATGCCGAAAACATTGCATCATACGATGATTTAACTCGACACAAGCCTCCGCATAATCACGCGCATATTGACGTATCTGATCCGGCGCAACCGTTTCAGGAAACGAAATCGTAGTACGGATATTTTCGATTAAATTTTGAATATTGCGTATCATTCGAATTTAGTACGTTGATTGTGAAAAGTATATTTTCGCTGCGTTTGATATTCGTAATCAAAAGGACACAGTGGACAAAAGGGACAAACGAAACCGTTACGATCAAGGTTTTAATTCCAGCAGTAATAATTGATTTTCTTTGTTATCAACTTTATCCGCCGTTGTTGCAGGATTTAGCAGGTAAAGCGAAAACTCTTCAAGGCGAAATTGATTCCAGATTTTATTTTCGTTGATCAAATTCTCAACTTTTTGTTTTTCCGCTAACAATCTTTTTATTTCATTGTCAATTTTATTGATCTTGTTGTTGTAATCTTTTATTTCGTTTTCTTTGTCTGAATTTATTTCTGTATTTTCTTGTTCTTTGAAAATTGTTCTTGCGTGTTTTGTTGTGGTGATTTTGTGTATTGATTCGCGTTGGTATTCGTTAACATCTCTGTCGGACGATTGGTAGGATAAAAATTTTTCAGCATCTTTTTTCTTTCTATCTATTTCATTCCGCAATTTATTTTGTTCAAAAATTTGTTTGCTCAACTCGTTAAATTTATTCGCAATTTTTTCCGATGAATGCGAAGCAAAATTAAGCTCCAATGCTAACGTCTTCGTATCCAACGGCACAATTTTACCCGTACCTTTTTCACCGTTGTAAATTACTTCTTGTATAAAACCTGACGGGTTTTGTAAATGTACAATTTTTTTAGGTTTTGTTACTTGAGCTTGTTCTTTTGAATTTTGAATTGTGCGAAATTTTATGATGTCAAAAAAGAGCAAAGCCTTACTGTCATTTTGAAACAACATGTATTCTTTGCTTCCGCCTTCGCCCCAAAGTGTAAACTTTTTTGTATCGATATTATTTACACGAACAGGCGTGTACAACGCGAGTTCTTTTTTGACCGGCATTCCCGTAATTTCAATTTTTAACTTGGCAAGCAAAATACGATTCAATTGGCGAATCATATCCGTATCGGTTTTATGTCCGCGAAGTTGATCGTCAAATTTGAAACTCAAACCATCATTTTTCAAATCAATTTTTGCGATAGTTTTTTTAATTGAATGACCGTTTACGTCTTTTCCTTCCGTGTACCAAAACACGATGTTGTCGGAAATTTCGGTTTTATTGATGGACAAGATTGTTTTTTCTGTTTTCGGATCAAGATCGACAAAAGGTACATAACTAATTTTGACGCGGTTTCTTATATTGTCCTCGGCGAGAAATTTCGAGTTGCGTAAAATCGCAACATTCGACCCGCCCGAAAACGGTAATCCTAACCCTTCCCATTCGTCCGGTAATTGTGCAAATTTTATTTCTAATTCTTTTATTTCTTTTTGTTTTCTTTCCGAATCGGCTTTAATTACAATTTCTTTTTGTTCTTGTTCATTTTTTTTTGTTTCGGCGATTGCTTTAGTTTCTCTTTGTTCTTGTTCATATTTTTCGGCGGCGGTTCTTGCTTCGACTACTTGTATTTTTCGTCTGTAATTTTGTGCTGCGGCTCTCATTGCCGCTACTCTGCGGTCTTGATCGATTTCTTCGCCGGACGTTTCATCAATGTCCGTAAAGTCTGTTCCATTGTGAATCGGACGAACAACTTCATCGCTATTTTGTCCAGTCAACCCGTACAACATAAACGCTAAACCGCCGCACAAAATCAATACCAAAAAAACCGCAACAGGAATCACATTCAACCAAATTTTATCTAAACCAAATTTATCTAAACCAATTTTTTGATTCGTATTTTCTGTAACAAAAAATATCGGCTGTTGTTGTGTCGGTACGGCGACGGGTTGGACAACGGTATCGTAAATTCCGTTGTTGTGATTAGTTGCGGTTGTGATTTCGGTTGCGGTTAAATTGTCATTGTCTGATCTTTCAACTTTATTCGCGTTTTGATTTTGAAAAGCAATAGGTGTTGTTGACGGTTTAGGTACGCCGGTTCTTGCAATTTCAACATATTTTCCGCTTGGAGTTCCGCCTAATTTTTTTCGCAGGTCAACAAGAAAAGTATTCGGTGTCAACCTTGCAAACATCATTTCGTCGCTGTTGGCAATGATACATTTAATTTGAATTTTATTTGCGCCCGGCGGCTCTTGCGATTTCATGAACAACGTGCTGAACGTTGTTTTCCAACGTACATTTGACGGCAACAACACGAACACTTCATCAATGAGCGGCAAAATATTTTTGTCCGGCTCAAAAATCACACTCACCGGATCGCCCTTCTCAACCCTTTCCGCAACCACACCGCCCCAACCGGCATCACCGCAAAATTGTTCCCACGCAAAACATTTTTGTACAGAAATTACCGGATTGGGCAACGTTTGTCTTGCCGGTAATTCTGTCGACTTGCCTTTCCATTGCGCCAAAAATAAATCCGTCTTGGATAAAATCGCCGAAGGTCCGCACGTCAATTTGTGCAAATCCAAATCCTCAATTATCAAATGATGCGCAATCCTGTTCGTCCGCCCTGAATAATCATTTCCGCAATCCGCAACCCTTGAAACAATATGCCGATCCATTCCGCCCGTTCTCCGAATCACATGCAAAAAAACAACCGGATTGCGAACATCACCTGCCGAAAAATAATGCGAATAACCACTCAACATGCCAACTTCACGCGCAACATTAGGTGCCATCCCCGACGTTTGCGCCACGACACCAAAACCCGAATTGCCGTCAAGACAACGTTGTGATGATGTTGAAATCTGTTCTTGGATCATTTGTGAAAATTTCCCTAATACTGTATCGTGGAGGTGAGGGACATGAATGACAAAAGGAACAAAAGTATTTAGGGAAAAGATCTTTGTCTTTTTTGTGCTTTTTGTCTTCTGATTATTTTTTTGCTAACTTTTTGTAACTACCGGCACGCAATATTTGCCTGCGAGCGTTTGCGCGTGAAAAAAAGGGACTTCCACCCAAACCGGTTTTATATTCGCGGGTCGATACAACAACGGGCGTTTGCCGTCTTTATCGGGAGTTCCGATTTCGGGTGATGTACCTGTTGCGCTCACTGCGATATAAGTAACTAATTCTGCATGCGCTTCCGCCGTGCCGACAAGATCAGGTATCAGTTCCAATAATAACTTCCGCAAACTTTGTGAATACTCGTTGACGCAATTCACATCGTAAATATTTGTCGCGTAATTTTTCGCTTGCCGCCAGGGATTATTGTAATGCGGAAATTCTATTAATTGACTCCACGCATCAAATTTTGTCAAAACAATTATGAGCGGCGTTTTAATTTTTTCGTTCGTTGCGATGTGTGATTGTGTTTTGATTCGTGTAATCATTTCGGTCAAAACTGTGCTTTGGTTTACTTCACTTTTGCGGACATCTCCGCCAAGCGATGCGTTCATTTGCGGGTCTTTGACAACTTTTTTGCAAGCGTTCTTAAATCGTAAATCTTGTGTCGGATCGAAGAGAAATAAAATTGCGTCTGAAGTTGCGAGGTGTCGTGTTACTGGTTGCGAGATGTTATCGGCACCGGGCAAAAAACTTTCTCCGGCGTTGTCGTACATGCAAACCGCTTGCGTTACACTTTCGGCGCGTTGGGGGAAAGGGTACGACGGCAACGGCGAAATTGTGAACGAAAACGGTTGAGCTAACGATGTCAAATGTCCGTCAATGAGTGTGTTGTTATAAATGTCGCCTTGAATATCGGTTTTTTCAATTGCAACAGGTACATTGGGATCGTTACCGCCCATGAATTGTTTCATTTCATAGTCGCGGATACGTTTGTTCAACGCGGGATCGGCATCAGTGAAATTCATACTGAAATCGCGCGTCATTGTTTTACGAAGTTGCCAAACCATCGACGCGAAAAAATACGACTTGCCCGCAGCCGGCGCACCAACTATCGAAATAAAAAAACTCGGCGTGTGCAGCAATTGACGCGGTACTTGAAGATGACAATTAGGACAAGCTAATTTGTAACAAGACGCACCATGAACATCAAACGCCGTACCGCTCACCCCAAAACGATAAGGCAAAAAACGCAATTGCTCCGCATCGCCAAGTTTCGAATCGCCAAGCAAATCAGGCGACTCGCTAATAAACAAAATACGGTCAGATGGAAATTCATGCCAGCAATGCGGACACGAAATCTGTGGTTTGATTTTTATACGCGGCGATTTTGATGCAGTGTTTGGTGTTGACATTTGTGATCAAAAAAATTTTTTTATATACTCAAGCTGTTTTGAAATTCCAAAAACTGAACACGCAAGCGTAACAACGTGAAGCGGTTGTTCATGGGCGAAGGAATCAGGAATTTTAAACAGCTTGAATACAGTATGGATTTTACAGACCTACACGTCTTCGCTATCGGCAAATGGTATTGCCGGATTTTAAATTTTTTAAATCAGGACAAAAATTTTGACATGCTGACTATACCGAATACGAAAAATGCGCAAAACTTAACACTTGTAATGTTGACGGTGTGGTTGTAGGAAAGATGGGGGAGTTTTTTGTAACATTTCAAATATGCTGCCGAAACACTCAAACACAAACCGATGAGATCTCGAACAATGGTTAGTGATCAGCAGCTAGTCAAAAGTATGACCGGCAATGATCGACCAGAGTTGGTTTGAATCGACCAAAATTGATTTTGGTGGAAGAATCATCTCATCACTAACCACTCGCAACTCATCACTCATTTAAAAATCATGGGACTCGGTTTAACTTCAGCAATTCACACTGCCCAAACTGGAATGGGCGCGGCGGAAAAATCTATTAACGTTTCTGGTAATAACCTTGCCAACGCTAACACGTGGGGCTATAAGTCAGAACGCCCCGATTTTTCGTCTTTCATTTCGTATGTTTACAACTACGGATACGGTCCCGGTCAAACTTATACTGCCGGATCAAATCCATTGCAAATTGGAATGGGTGTCGAGCTTGCTTCTATAACGACAGATTTTTCGCAAGGCACATTCAAAGAAGGAATGACCGCTTCTGATCTTGCTATCAACGGTAACGGATTCTTGATTGTGCGTGATTCGCCCGACCCGAACTCTACGCGGCAAACATACTACACCCGAAACGGCGCACTAAAAGTTAACGGCAATCACGACCTCGTGACAAATACCGGCATGTACGTTTTCGGTTACGGAATCGATGATCAATTTCGCATTCAAGACGATCAATTGACAGCGTTAAAAATTCCCATCAACGAAATGCACATCGCGCAAGAAACTTCCGAAGTCCGTATCGAAGGAATTTTGAACGCGACTGGCGAATCTGCAACACAAGGCACTGTGTTGCGGACAAAACCAATGACAGATTTGTCCAAATCTTCGCCTTTGCCAAACGCCGGAAACATCAGCCAAATTATACAACCAAACGTCAACGGTTACACAAATATCACAAGCTCAAATATTGCGTCCGGCAATATCGAAGAAGGAAAATATCTTTACCGTTTCACTTTTATTGACGCGAGCGGAATTGAATCCGATTACTCCGTTCCGCTTCAAGCCGAAGTAACTTCAGGGCAAAATTCATTGACAATAGATAACTTGCCCATGTTGCCCGCCAACTATAACTCAATCAGAATTTACAGAGCAACCGAACCCGCCGATCCGGCAACAAAACCGCCCTTCCATCTCGTCGATCAAATCTCAAACCCAAGCCAAACAACTTACACCGACACGGTTTCATCAACAGTTTTAGACACCGCGCCGGTTTTGAATGAGGGCAGGTTGAATGGTAGTTACGAATATTACGTAACTTTTTTTGATGCGGCGGGCAACGAAAGCAGACCTGTACAAATTGGAGATTCCCACAACATAAACGGCGGTCAATTAAAGTTGTCTGATTTACCGGTTGACGATTCGGGCGAATGGGTTGGCAGACGTGTTTACAGAAATACTCCGGCAGACCCGACAACATTTAACCTCGTCGGCGAATTACGCAACATGGACGCAAACGGAACATTGTTAGACCGTATTTCGGATGCGGAATTGGTCAACGGAACACGTCTTGAAATGAGCGAAGCGGGACGCGGAAACACGTTGATTACAAATGAAACGCAGCTTGTCAATGTTGGAAAATTTGACAACGGACAATTCGTTAGTGCGTTTGAAACTGGTACGTTGACTTTTGCGCCGACCAAAGGAGATGTGTCTCTCAAAAACGCATCGCTTGAGATTACTAACGAAACAACTGTTGGCGATTACCTGAAATTTCTAAACGATTCTTTTGGGATTCGCAATGTTGCTGATGGAGTTGCGGCGGATCAGGGCGAGGTTGGTAAACTGATTAACGGCGGCGTACAAGGCGCGTACGTGGTTGACGGTTCGATGTTCATTCTTGGCAACGCGGGAGAAAAAAATGAATTGGAATTACAAACCGCCGATACTTGGCAACAACACCAAATAAATCTCGGTTGGACTGAAATTCAAAAAAGTCAAGGCGAAAGTGTAGCAAGCGATTTGCAAGTTTTTGATTCGCTTGGTGCGCCGGTTGGTGTTCGTATGACGATGGTGCTTGAGTCGAAAACTAATAATGAAACTATATATCGTTGGTACGCGGATTCGCCAGACAATCAACCGGCGGATGGAGTAGCTGTTGCGACGGGTACGGGGTTGTTGAGGTTTGATCAGAATGGGCGGCTGCTTGGATGGACAGATTCGACTATTTCAGTTGAACGTACAAGTACCGCGTCAAATAGCCCGCTTGATTTCCAATTCACAATGAATTTCGACGCTGTTATGGCACTAGCGGCAAACGTGCCGGAAATTTCACAAACATTTCAAAACGGTGCCGGCGCAGGGACGTTGTATGATTACAATATTCTTGAAGACGGAACGATATTGGGAATTTTTACCAGCGGAGTTGAACGCCCGCTCGGGCAAATTCCTCTGGCAACTTTCGCAAATCAAGAAGGATTATACAAATCAGGCGACAGCTTGTATCAAGTAAGCACAAATTCAGGCGACGCAAAAATAGGTCTTGCCGGTTCGGATGGCGTTGGATCAATTCGCGGACGAAGTCTGGAATTGTCAAATACAGACATCGGACAAGAAATAGTTGACATGATCCTCTCGTCCGCAATGTATCGGGCAAACGCCAAAATTATGACAACATCAAACGAAATGTACGACGCACTTTTAAGAATAAATTAAAAAACCATAAGCAAAGGTAAAAAAATGATTCTCTTGACTCGTTTGAACAAGGACAGAGACGAATTTATACTCAATGCTGAACTTATTCGATATGTTGAGCGTTGTCCTGATACGTTGATAACGCTGACCAATGGAGATACGGTGATGGTTAGGGAAACGTTGGATGAAGTTGTGCGCCGTGCTGTTGCATATCATCAGTCAAAAAACTTGTTGCCCAAACCTGAATATTTACCGTACAAAAATTCAGGTGACTAGATCATTACGTTGAGGCATTGTTGTACCCAAGCTGTTTTAAAATTTCTGAAGCTGGACACGCAAGCGCAACAACGTGAAGCGGTTGTTCAAGGGCGAAGCCTATCGCCCTACCGGCTACGGTATGTATATTTCGTCTGATTTTCTTTATCATTTATGTCTCTAACCGATAATATAATTTTATGGGATTTTCGACGGCGATTGGTTTGATTTTTGGTTTTACGTTGATAATGGCGGCGGTATTGATCGGCGGTTTGGACAAGTTTTGGAATCTTGTAAATTTGCCGTCTTTTATGATAGTTATTGGCGGTTCGTTTGCGGCTGTTTGTACTGCGTATCCATTGCGGCAACTTCTAAAAATTCATCGGTTTGTCTCTGTAACATTCAGTACCAAAGAATTTAATCCGCTCGGCAATATTGAGCTTATTATTTCGTTTGCGGATATTGCGCGGACTGAAGGCGTTTTGGCGTTGGAGAAAAAAATACAGACGTTGGATGATTTATTTCTCGCGCGTGGAGTGCAATTGATTACTGATGGTTTGTCGCCGGATGTTGTTGAATATCTATTGCGTGAGGAGATGCGGGCAATCAATTCACGACATTTGCGAAACAGAGGAATAATTGCAATGTTCGGCAAATTATTACCGGCTTTCGGACTTATTGGAACATTGCTCGGACTTGTCTTAATGTTGGCAAATCTCGATCCCGCAACAATCGGTCCCAATATGGCAATCGCCGTACTAACAACTTTATACGGTGCATTGCTCGCAAACATGGTGTGCATTCCAATCGCCGACAAATTAGCTTTCATGAACGATGAAGAAATACGAATGATGGAAATCACCATTAAAGGAGTCATAGCAATCCAATCAGGTGAAAACCCAAGAATGATAAGAAATAAATTATTGATCTACATCGATCCAGACGACCGACCGCTAAACGATATTTAATGTTTCACGTTATACAGAACCTACTCATTTTCACCAGTATACCGAAGCCGGTATGGGCGGTAGGCTTTGCCCTTGAGTAACCATTTCACGTTGTTGCGCTACCGTAATCAGCTTCGTGAATTTTAAAACAGCTTGAGTATATCACAGAAATTTTGTCTTTGTTCTCTTTTGTCCTTTTTCATCCATTTAAACATCCATTTATTTTATGTCTCAATTGTCCTTAAACGAATCGCCTAAACCGCGACCTATATCTTCGGCGGAATTATTTATGCCGACGTATTCATCTGAATTGCCGGATCAATCTGATGGCGGATTGGTACCGAATTGGGTTGTGATTTATGGTGATATGATGGCTCTTTTGCTTTGTTTTTTTGTGATAATGTTTTCGATGAGTACATTTCAAAAACCGCAAATACAAAACGCCGTTACCTCGTTGCAATCCGGTTTCAACAGCAAACCAAACGACGACTCCGATTCCGTAAAACGACCATTGATAAGCCTCACCGCCCGACAAATTCAACTAAATAGCAACAACTCGTCAATCAAAACAATAACATTTGATTCCGAATCTATTCCGGGCGGAATTGTCAGGTTTGAGTTTGGTAGCGACGAGTTGACCGGTGAAAATAAAACAGAATTAGAAGCGATAATGGACAAATTACGCGCCGCAAAATTTAAGATCTTGATTTGCGGACACGAATCAAATAGAGAGCAAGGCGGAACGTATCGCAGGGAATTAGATTTATCTTATGCGCGTGCGGTTGCGGTTTATGAATTTCTGGTTTTGAATGGAGTAAAACGCGAATCACTACAAGTTATGCCAATGGGAAAAAGCGAACCACTTAACAACGAAGATAATGCCCTAGTAGAATTAAAACTAAAAGTAAATGTTGAGTAAAAATTTACTTTGTCCCTTGCGTCCTTTCTGTCCCTTTAAAAATCGCCAACAACTAGGGCATCCAATGCCTTAAAGTTAGGGGTTGGTTTTATGCTATACTCATAGCACTATGAAATTCAGTTTTTATTTTTTTGACAGAATTTAACAGGATATACAGGATTTTATCATATCCTGACAATCCTGTAATCCTGTCTTAAAAAGATGAATTTCATCGTAGCTACAGCATAACACGCATCCGGTATTGAGAAGTTCTCCTAGATACTCGCCACTCACCCCTTTGGTTTTTTGGGCGACCGCTAATCCACGATGTGGACGTAGATGATATTATGATTTTCTGAAGATGTTCCCATTATACTTACTAGAACTAGTCGGTCTCCGCGTTCAAATCTGCCTACTTTTTTTCCGACTTCGACGATTTCTTTTAGGCTATCGCGTGGGTCGGCTGGTGCGTTGAGTATTGGTATAACTCCCCAATACAAATTCATTCTGTTTAGAACTCGCGGGTTGTGGCTTGTTCCGATTATTTGCACGGAAGACCTGCGATTGGACAATCCCATTACCGACACTCCCGAACGCGATGCGATAAGAATTCGTTTGGCGTTGATTTTTTCGGCAATTTCGACCGCTGAACTGCAAATTGCATTTGTTACCGGTAAATTATTTTCGGCAATTATGCTTCCGTTTTGTTTTTTTGTTTTTGGTTTGTCGGTCAAATTTGTATCTTGTGTTCGTTGGGTTGTCCGGGCATCTTGTTTAATCCAACTGTACTTCGCGATCAATTTTTCCGTCTCTTCCGCAATCCGGTTCATCATTCGTACCGCATCGACAGGATAATTACCCACCGCTGTTTCGCCGGACAACATTGTTGCGTCTGCGCCGTCGAGAATAGCGTTAGCGACATCTGTTGCTTCTGCGCGTGTGGGTATTTTGTGCGTGTGCATACTTTCCAACATTTGCGTTGCAACAATCACCGGCTTCAACTTACGCCTGCACGTGTCAATTATCATTTTTTGAACCATTGCAATTTGAGCAATATCCAACTCGACCCCAAGATCTCCACGCGCAACCATCACACCATTAGCCGCATCTGTTATTTCTTCTATATTTTCAACCGCTTCTTGTTTTTCTATCTTGGCAATTATGTGAGGAATTTCGCCAAATAAACCCGTATTTCGGTGCGCTGTCTCCGCCAATATTTCACGCAATTCATGAATATCATCCGCACTGCGAACAAAACTCAAACCAAGAAAATCCACACAAGCATCAACCGCCCACTTCGCATGAACTATATCATGAGGCTGCAACGTTCTAATACTTAAATTGACTCCGGGTAAATTTACACCTTGACGACTTCGCACCGCTCCGCCTTGAACAACTTCACAAATCAACGAATCCGTGTTCTTCCCCGACACCCGAAGCGTAACCGTTCCATCCGCCAACATAACATTGTCGCCAACATGCAAATCATCAATCAACGGCTCATAAGTTGTCGTGAAAGAGTTCGGCTCCGATGTGTTTTCACCGCGAACAAAACGTATTGGAATGTCGGGATTGCAAATGTACGTCCCGTTTGGAATCTCGCCCAACCGCATCTTCGGTCCGGCAAGATCAACAAGAACACCAATCGGACGACCAAGTTTGCCCGCCGCTAAACGTATTAGATCAAGACGGCGTTGCGCGTCCTCTGTTCCCGCACCATGCGCCATGTTCAAACGAAACACCGTTACACCACACAACATCAATTGCGTAAGCATTGCCTCACTATCACAAGCCGGACCAACTGTCGCAACTATCTTTGTCCGCGATGGACGTTGAGACGGAAATTTTATCTCTGACACTTTACACACCAATTTATTAAATTGTAATCACATTGCGTCCCATGCGGGACGCGCAATATTTTTTACCCTTTTTTCTACCAACATATTGTCCCTAACGGGACAGGATCACAATCCGATCGCGCTGCGTTATACCACCGGTTATACACATCACGCCCCATGCGGGGCTACGGAAGATTACGGTATAAAAAAACCAGAGAGCGCGAGCATTCGACATACTGCCAAAATTCAGTAACTGTACGCCAAATACTCAACTTCTCTGGTTTGTAATCTATTTCACTATCAACGTTGCAGATATTTTTAGAAATTATATCTGAACGATGCCGCGAATATATCCGTGTCCGAATGATCACGACCTAAGTTACCACGCTGTTGACTCGGTATTACATGAATGTAATCAAATAACCAACGAGCTTGCGGAGTCCAATACCAGTTCAAACCAACCGTAACATCATTGACGCTACCGGTAAATCTGCCCGAAGTACCACCAATGGGAGCATTACTATCGTACAAATCGCTTGTATCCGTATAAGCCCATTTCACCGCCAACTCAAGTGCGCCAATCCATTCCGCGCGGTTCAAATCATTGATCTTTCGCAAATCAAGATTATGTTTCAAACTCACACCGCCCCAAGCCGCGTTGTCCGCGCTGAACTTACGATAATCACCCGTCAAAAAATATTTTGCCGTTACGTAAGTACCCCAAACCGTCCGGTCTCGCGTCGAACCACTTAGCGCAACAGAATTATAAACATTGGCATAAGTCTCAGATTGCAACGTAAAAGCTGTATTCTGATAAACAAATTCTAAACCGAACTTGTTGTAGCTGTCAGTGGCAATGGTGGTCAAGTTTGAAAGTGGGTCCAACTGTAAAGTACCAAACCGCTCATTGAAACTAGCACTCGTAGCACCGTTAGAACTTTTTGACAAATCGTAATAACTATAATTACCGCCGAAGAACAGCAATTTTTTGCCGTCAATTTTACCGCCGGCATCACGCGAAGCATAGGGTAAAAATGTCAATCTAAAATTCATGATCGAACCTTGATCTTCGTCGCGATTAAATCTACTGCGTGCAGCAATATCACGATCATAAAAGAATCCGGCAAAAAATCTAATTGTGTCCTTTGCCCAAAGATGACGCGAACTGATACCGATACGACGACCGGTTGCAAAATCGCGACCATCAAATTCAAAAAACGTCGTGTTCGTTCCGCCTGTCAAAACCGAAACACCATCTTCTAAACGATAATGCCCAATCCTAACATACTCAAGCAACGGAACATTCTTAACTCCAAACCAAACGTCCTTCAAATTTGTAGCAGCATTATTATTGGTAACTCCGGTTTGTTCGATGAAGCACAAATCGACTTTATAATCGAAAACGTCGTATCCTTCACCTTTAACGCCTACACGCAAATCGCGCAAGCCGTTATAACTATTGTTTCCACCAGACAGGCTTCCGATACCAGTCGATGAACCTTTTTGACTGCTTACATTATAACTATCAAAGTAAACTCGTCCATCAATAACACGTGTGAAACCTTTCTTTGAGTCAGGTTTATCTTGTTTTTTCTTTAGCGCGGCTTCGAGGGAGCTTATTCTTGACTCCAACGAGGCATCATTTGCGTAAACCGGCAAATTATTAGCCGTCGCATAAGGCGCAAACGCTGCGTTATTCGGCGGACTTTCCGCGAATGATTGCGAAAACGCCGAACCACAACCAACAGCCAGACCTGCCCCAACAAATAACGTTGTAAATAGGTGTCTGCCTAACTTAATACTCATCATCTTCTCTTTTACTCCTTTTGTACATTTCAATCTCACTTTGGAAAGCTTCATTCATCCCATCGATCAACGCCACCCGCAATTTCGGGATAACCTAAAGCACGATACCACCGTGTTACTACCTCTTTTCGTCAAATCAACCGCCTTAACTTCGATCAATGTATGAAATAAATTATTAAATTATTGTATTGTACTGATTCTGACAATATAAATCGTTTTGCAGATTTTGCCGATTAAGAATAATAATTAAGAAACACAAAACAGATAACTTTTCCAAAAAAACTATCATTCAATATCAGTTAAAATATCAGCACGCTGATAACGCAGATTGGGGAGGATATTCGCAAGATCAGAAAATGAATTTTGATCCGTGACCATCTTTGGTAATCTGCATACCAATATTAAAAGTTGGTTTAAAATTTTCTGATTATTCGGATTTTTCTAAATATTCTGGTTATGCCTTACCGATAATTTCTACCAGTGAGGCGAAAAAGTCAAAATATGAGGGATAATTAGTTGAATGTACTATTTTGAAATATTTTGAAAAGTACCGTGTCTGGTATGGTGGTATGTTTCGCTCTTGGACAATCGCTCTGTATTGATGAGCGAATAGCAATTGCCGAAAATTTAAGTGTGAACAGTATAAATTTAGGTCAAAGGTAAAACAATGAAACGAATGTTTTTTATTTTGGTTGCGTTGACAACGCTGGTATCTACGATTGGGTGTGCATGTTATAGTCCGGGTTTTCGCAATCCGTGTATTTCGCCGTTTGGTCTTTGTGCCAATGGGCTTGGCGGTACGATTGACTATGTAGACGGCGGTATTGATCGGACGGGGGCTTGTGGTGATTCGTGTGGTGCGGTTGTTTATGAGAATACGTGTGATCCGTGTGCGCCGCCTGTTTATCAAAATCATGTTGCGTGCGGCGGGGTTGGTTGTGTGAGTGGTAATCCGTGTGCGAATTGTCTTGTACAACTTGCGGATGGAGTACGTTTAGTCGGCGAGGCAGCTCTTTCGGCAGCAGCAACACCGTTTTTGGTTGTAGGCAATATACTTTGCTCCGCCGGAAGAGGTTATGAAACGTTTCCGGGTAACTGTTGCAGCAACGAGATTTATTTGGGGGACAATTGCTATCAATCGCATGATTTTGTTGACCCATGTTCGCCGTGCGGTTCGTCAAATAACAATTGCCCGAATTGCTCTGGAACAATACAAGACGGAATACACTTTGAAACCCCAGCAGCCCCACAATCACAACCGTCCGCAAAAAACCAACCAACCATAATTCAATCAAATAGATCAGGACAAAAGGTTGTAACAACCGGCACAAAACAACAAGTCATTAAACAACCGGTTTTCATAAACCAAAACAAAAACATAAAACAAGCCGCCTACATCCAAAAATAAATTTCATTCACATCGCGTTGGCGCAAAGAGGTTGTTTGGTTGAAGAAATTGGAAATGAGGTTATACTAAAGTAACCTTTTAGAATATACTTTGGAAACCGTGTTAATAACCTGACACAGAATGTAATGTCTGTGTTGGGTTATTTTTTGTACATTATACCGTACCGGTAAGGCGATAGGCTTCGCCCCTGAATAACCGCTTCACGTTGTTGCGCTTGCCTAACGTTCTGCGTTGTAGGTTTACCGCAGCTTCAGGAATTTTAAACTGAACTTTTGCAAATTTTATAATTATTTGTATTAAAATGGGTTATAACAAAATTTATTAACTTTGTTATATTTTGACACAAAAATATTTTTTGTGTCTATGTTATGAAACCC
>JAIRWK010000307.1 GCA_031268995.1 Planctomycetaceae bacterium | reverse complement strand
AACACCAGATGACAATTCGTTTCAATTCCATGTTGAGACGACGAATATTTGGCAAAACAATTCATTACATGATCAAAATTTTTACGAATATCCAATGTTGCAACAGAAAAAATATAAGGCACATTGACAGGAACGGAATATTTGTGTAATAACGACTCAATTTTATTCCGGTCAAAACAAGGCGAAAACCGTTGATCTGCACCTTCTCGTATGGTTGTTATTTGTTCCGGCGATATGTTGGGGCAATATTTCAGGAGATCGCGTTTGGTCGATTCGGAAACGGTTAAAACAATCGTATCCGGCGTGATTGAATCCCAAGGATATTTTTGAAAAAAATGATGACCTTTATAAATACCCTTAAAAATAACCGGAATTAAATCATGAATAACTATTATTTTTTGTATCGATTTATTTTGATTCAGTTCGGGAATGAGCGGATGAAACGGACTAAAATAAATATCTGATTCAGTAACAAGTTTTTCGTAGAACGGCGATATTTTCCTTTCCGTAAGAAAAGGCGGCGGAAACAATTTCCATTTGACGGCGCGGACAATATCAGCAACAAATTTCAAAATCCGGTTGTCGGGCAATAATTTTTTGAGCGTATCTTCAATTTTTCGTAACCGCGATTTCTCTGACGAAACTGGTTTCTCTTGCAAAACATAATGTTCAACATCTTTACTTTGAAAAGGCAGCGGATAATGAAAATAACGTTGCAAATTCTGTAATGCCGATTCTTCTTCCGGCAGAGAGCAGATTGTAACAATATCAAGTTTCTCCGACTTGACCAGCTGTTTCAATACTTCAACCGTGTAACGAAGCGATCCGGTCATCGACGGTTGCCCTGTAAAACAGGCAATATCAAAAATTAAACGAGACTTCATTTCAAATTTGTCCTCAATCTTTTGTTTTACTATAAGATGCTATTTTTTCTATATCAATATTTGTGGGTAAACCGAAGCCTATCGCCCATACCGGTTTTGGTATTATTGTTTTTAAATATATTGTTCTTAAAAATTTTTAACAAACAATATTTCATGCTGTTTTTCGATTTGGCGATGGAAATTTTCAGGGAGTAACGCCCAATCGTGTAAATCAACCAGAATCGGAATATCACTATCTTGAATTTTTTCTATTGTCGTTTCAAAAATTTTGGTTGAAACCGGTAGTCTATCAAACCGCCGTATGACCAAATCTAAATCACTGCCGTCATGTGCGCCGCCAGCTACACGGCTTCCATACGCCAATATCTCAACAGGTTCGGTAATTTCACTAAATATTTGTAACAATATTCGGCGGTCTTTTTCTCGAATAAGCATTTATTCTATTTTTTGTTGATTGATCAACTCACACAATCGGCGAGCATCAAGGATAAACTGCGGAAGTAGTGTTAGCGTATTTTCTGCAAACGCGACTCCGTAATCGTGTGTTGTTGAATTTCGGCTGTTTCGATATTGAAGCCAGCGTTCACATTCTTCGGTTGTGATAATGTCATGTAAAACAGCGTGACGAAATACATCCTTGAAAATAAGTTTGTCCGCCGCTATTGAAGAATAAAAATAGGGTTTAAGTATTTTTCGTAATAGTTTTCCGCTTTGTTCCAAAATAATTTCAAATTCCTTAATACATGCAGAACGGTACATATCGTACACAATATCACTCGCATCCGACTCATGTAACAATTCCAACGCCTTGTCCAGTGCCGCTATACAACGGCTAAAATATGTCGTGTCTATATTCATATATTTACTATACGCAAACTAGTGTACTGAAGCCATTTTAAAATTCCTGAAGCTGAACACGCAAGCGCAACAACGTAAAGCGGTTGCTCAGGGGCGAAACCTATCGCCTTACCAGCTACGGTATATCAGACAGGCACGGCGCATTATACCGCACAAGTAACTTTTATCAACCACATTCAGCCATACGAAAATCCTCATACTAATGATTGCGGCTACATTATAATCCTAATTTTCAGAATAAAGCATAGAACTACAACCATCTATTTTGAAAAAGTGGAAAGTGGTGGTTTTGTGTTTATGTTTTTTGTGGGGAAAACTCGACAAAATATAGACGGGCGCAACTTGCGCGGTGGGAATTGGGCGAGGGTTGTTTGGTTTTTTTGTGGTGGTGAAAGAATTGGAGGTTAAAATGCGGTCAATTATTTTGAGTTTTGTTTGCGTATGGGCGATTTCGTTTGTTTGTGTTTTGTGTGTCAATGGGCAAGATGTTACGGATGAAGTTGGGAGTTCGGCGTTGGAGTTACCGCCGTTGAATGTGGATGATGGGATTACGGTTGATGTTGTGCAACCGGATGAAGCGGACGGCAACGAAAATGTTTTAAGTATTGCCGAAGATACTGCGGTCAAGAATGAAACGTCGGCGAATATTGTTGATGAGAGTTCTGTTTCAAATCCTGCCGCGACAACAGAAGCCAATGAAAAAGATTCTGAAGAGGACGGCGTATCGCGTTCATCTTGGAGTGATTGGAACAATAAATTTTCGCCTCAAAACGGCAACGCACCGGTTCCGCAGGGCAGTTTGCCCGCGCCTCCGCCGAATGCTTACGACCAAAGTTACACCAACCAATACGCGAATACCACGCAAGTTGATGAAAAACCGGTACCGTATTTGATGTGGCATCGTGATCCTTGGACGCATAGATTGAGTTTAGCACCTTATGCGCCGGGTTATGCTGCCGCTCCGCAAGATTTTATTGTTCCGCCGTCTGATTTTAGTCTTTGGCTTACGGGTTTTCCGAGTCACGGTCATCATTGGCGGCAACCCAAATATCTTGGCTATTATGATCCCATGCCGGAGATTGTCAGTGCAACGCCGAGTCGCCGTCAGATGATTCTTGGCTATCCGAACACACCGCAGACGCAATACCGCGATCCTTACACCGGTCAAGCGTTGCCTTATAATCCTGCTATAAATCCTGAAGCGATTTTACCTGTTCGTGAATCGTTGATTGAGCGTTGGCGGCGGCGTTCGCTTGCTAGGCGTTCCGCTCCGCTTGGGCAATTCCCCGGTCAACCTCCGGCGTTGTCCCAACCAATTCAGTCGCCTTTGTTCGGGCAACCTTACGGACAACCAGTCGGACAAATAAATCAACCGGAAAACACATTCCAAAATCAAACCGAACAATTCCAATTCCAACAACAATTCAACCAACAATTCCAAGAACAACCGCGTTATACTCGCCGTCCGGTTGGCAGATTTCGTCAAGGGTTGCGGGAAAGAGTTCAACGGTTGGGAATTTTTGAGGCACTCACACGCGGACGCACCGGATACGCAACCACAAATAACCCAAACGCCGAATACGGCGAAGCCCCAGCATACAACGGCTCAAATTGAATTGCCTAATATACTCAAGCTGTTTTAAAATTCCTGAAGCTACGGTAAACCTGCAACGCAGAGCGTTAGGCAAACGCAACAACGGAAGCGGTTGTTCAAGGGCGAAGCCTACCGCATTGCTGGCTACGATATAGAATATGAGCGTTCTTGTTGCTGAACATTAGTTTTTTTATCGCGAAGGCGAAGAAGGTTTTTTGTTTAATCCTTTTTCGCCTTCTTTGCCTTCGCGATGAAAAAACTTTATACACAAACAACGATACAAAAATGAGAAACTTTAGTCGGCTTTTATTTCTTTTTTGGGTAATTTGTGTCGGTGTTATTTCGATGCTTTTTGCCCAAGAAACGTCGTCTGACAATTTGCAAAAAATCATCAACAAAACTGCGGCGTGGTTAGTTCGTATCGACACAATCGGCGGTTTTGAAAAAGTCGGCGTTGAATTCGCAAACGAAGGAACCGCAACCGGTATTCTGCTTGACAAAGACGGTTATGTGTTGACGAGTGCGTTTAATTTTTTGCACGAACCGACATCGATTTTATTACGTTTCAATGACGGAACGAGAAAAATTGCGCGGCAAGTTGCGGTTGATCGTAATCGCATGTTGACGTTGTTGAAGGTTGATAGTTTTGAGGAGAAAAATTTTCCGGCGGATGTGTTGGAGATTCGTGGCAAGGATGATATTAAAGTGGCGGAATCTGTGGTTGTGATAGCGGTGGCGTTGTCTTCTGACGAACCGAATATTACCAAAGGAATCATAAGCGGAAAAAACCGCGTCTGGAGAAAAGCCATCCAAACCGACGCGGCTATCGGTCCCAATAATTACGGCGGTGTTTTGGTCGGGCTTGATGGAAAGTTGCTCGCAATCGCGGTGCCGTTGTCCATGACCGCAAACGAACTCACATCAGGTTCGGAAACTTACGACGCGGGTGTTGGGTTGGCGATTCCGTTTGAAGATGTCAATAAAATCGTTTTGGACAAGCTAAAAAAAGGAAAAGATATTGGGCAAGGATTTGTCGGTACAATGTTCAAAGAAAACCAAACGTTTGTGGGCGAACCTATTTTGGACAAAATCATTCCAAATTCGCCGGCGGACAAGGCAGGTTTGAAAAAGGGCGACAAAATAACGAAAATCGACGGCACAAAAATTGAGACGGCGTTGGAATATGAGATGAATGTCAAACCGCGTTATGTGGGCGAGAAAATTGAATTGACCTACACACGCGACGGCAAAGAAAATAACGCCACTATTGAAACTATTCCGCAACCGCCAAAAAATAAACAACCAAAACAGAAAAATAAGTAACTATTCAATTGATTTTAAATAACCACAGAGAACACAAAGAACACAGAAATAAATTTTTATTTACGAAAGAATTGAAAATTTTTTTGTTTCTTTCGTAGCCTAAAAATTTATCTCTGTGTTCTCTGTGGTTGATAAAAATTCCGTCGACTGAATAGTTACAAAAATAATTGACAATTTATTGCATTATGTTTACGGTTTCGCGTGAGTTTACGTTTTGTTATGGTCATCGTCTTTTGGATTACGGCGGCAAGTGCGTACACCCGCACGGACACAACGCCCGCGTTTTGGTGAAATTATGGAGCGATAATTTGAACGGGCAAGGCATGGTTTTGGATTTCGCGGAACAAAAAAGAACTATCGGAAAATGGATCGACGAACAACTTGATCACGTAATGATATTGCAAACCGGCGATCCGCTTGTCGAAATATTTCAAAACATTAACGAGCCAATATTCATTTTGCCCGAACCGCCAACAGCTGAAAATATCGCTCGTTTATTATTTGAGAAAATAGAAGAATTCGGCTTTCCGGTCAAATCAGTTACGTTTTGGGAAACGGATAAATGTTTCGCGGAATACCAAAAAACGAGGTGAATGTTTTTGTGTGAGTTGTGTTAATATTGTACAAAAAAGTAAAAATAAATTTAGATTGGAGTTGTGATGTCTGACATTCCGTTTGAGAAAGATTTTGAGAATGTGATTAGGAGTGGGGTTGATGTTCAATCATTGATCGATTCGCCAAGTTATCGGATTGCGTATCATGACGCGGAGTTTATTAGCGGAGATGCGGCGCGTTCGATTCGTTTGCAACTTGAGTTGGCAAAACCTGACGTTTTGATGCAACGTTTGGGGATTCGGTCAACGGTGATAGTTTTTGGCAGTGCGCGTATTGTTTCGCGTGAGGTTGCGGAGTCGCGTTTGAGTGATGTGTTGTTGCGCAAGGCGAGTTTGCCGGATGGTGTTGAATTACGTGATGAGGAGAGTCGGGCGAGAAGGGCAATTGAGTTGAGCGAGTATTACGAGTTGGCAAGAGAATTTGCCAAGATCGTTTCGGAAGACAATCTTGAACGCGAACGCAACGAAAATACAGACGGTTCAATAATTCACGATTATGTAATTTGCACAGGCGGCGGTCCCGGAATAATGGAAGCGGCAAATCGCGGAGCTTATGATGCGGGCGCGTTATCGGTTGGGTTGAATATTTATCTGCCGTATGAGCAACGACCGAATCCTTATGTTTCGCGTGATCTGTGTTTTCAATTTCATTATTTTGCGGTGCGAAAGTTACATTTTATGTTGCGGGCAAAGGCGTTGGTAACGTGTCCGGGCGGATTTGGAACGTTTGACGAATTATTTGAAGCGTTGACGTTGCGGCAAACTCAAAGAATGCAACCGATCCCAATTATAATTTTCGGCGAAGATTTTTGGCGCAGTGCCGTAAATTTTGATCATCTGGTTCAATCAGGTGTCATTGACAGAGGCGATCTCCAACTATTCCATTTCACCGACTCGCCAAAAGACGCATGGAACATAATAAAATCATTTCACGGCGAAAAATAAAAACAGACTTTTTGCACAAAAAGAAGTAAAACCACCCCTAACCCCTCCTTCGGAGGGGGTTAGGAGTGGTTCCTTTTGACATTAAGGCATTGTAACTATTCAGTCGATAGAATTTTTATCAACCACAGAGAACACAGAGTTCACAGAGGTGAATTTTAAATACGAAAAGATACGAAAGAGTTGAAAATGAAATTATTCGTCTATTTCATATTCAAAAAAATTATCTCTGTGAACTCTGTGCTCTCTGTGGTTATTTAAAAGCAACTGAATAGTTACAAGGCATTAATGGTAATTTTATTTCAGGGCGATGCCTTTGTGTCCCTTTTGTCCCTTGAGTTAGGAATCGTTTTTTTTGAGTGTGGTTATTGTGGGTCTGTTGTTCCGAGTTTGATTATTATTTTTTTCTCTGTGCCTTGTGGTTCTACGATATCTAGTTTTATTCCGTCTGATATTGAGCTTCCTTCGCGTGCTTCGATGTATCGTTTTACGGTCAATGTGGGTATTCCGTCAACAGCTGTAATTAACATTCCGTCCGTCAAACCCGCTCTAAACGCGCGTCCGTCGGGCAAAACTGTTATTGCAATCATTCCGCGTTTATCGCCCATCTTCAACCTCTTAATCATCACGTCCGGTGCTTCCATCAAAAGAATCCCCAGTTGCGTGTCAAAATGCGACGGCAATTTCATGTCCTCAATAAAATGCAGTCTTCTTTGATCTTTCGGCAACAACATTGCCGACACGTTTACTTTTTTAAATTTGCGGTCTCTGATAAAATCTATTGTGTGTTCTCTATTTATTTCTGCTCTTTCGGAAAGCCGTTGAAATTGGTAAACTTCTTTGACTGGTTGCCCATCGAATTTAATAATTACGTCGTCGGGCAGAAGTCCGGCTTCTTCACAAGGCGAGCCGGGCAACACTTTATCAATAATCACTCCCGCCTTCATGCGAACACTCAACCTAACAGCTTCGCCTTGCGTAATCGGTGCTAACACCACACCAAACCACGCACGATCAACCCGATCTTTTGTAACCAATTGATCAACAACCCATTTCACATTATTTGACGGTACAGCGAAACCTATTCCTTGCGATCCTCCTGATCTTGACGCGATGGCGGTATTTATGCCGATAACTTCGCCGTTTAGATTTATCAATGGACCTCCTGAATTTCCCGGATTTATTGCGGCATCTGTTTGGATAAATTCGGTGCGGCTGACTCGTTGGAGTGATCTTCCTTTTGCGCTGACAATTCCCGCGCTGACAGTCAAATCCAACTCAAACGGATTTCCAACCGCAATAACCCAATCGCAAATATCCAGTTTGTCACTATCGCCGAAAGAAGCATAAGGCAACTTCTCATTCGCCTCCACATCAAACCAAATCACCGCAATATCAGTATCAGGATCATGTCTGAATTTGCGGGCAAAATAAATACGCCCATCAGGTAACTCAACATCAATCTCACGAGCAACCGTAACAACATGATTATTTGTAACAACAATTCCACGCGGATCAATCAATACGCCCGTACCAGTGTTATCACCCGGATTTCGGCGGCGTTGTGTTGTGGGGATTGCGGGTATCAATTTTGCCATTGCGGTACGTTCTTCGGTTGTTTGGATGCGTGAGATTATTTTTACGGTTGCGGGCAAAACGCGGTTTGCAGCGTTGCGAAACGCGACCGAAAGCTCGCCCGCGTTGACAATCGTATTTTTGTCTTGAACAGCTTCATCCTCCGCCAACACAAAAACACAAAAACACAAACAACACAAAAACACAAAAAATCTAAACCCACTCAAAAACATACGCCGCACTTTTTTGAAACAAAAAATAAAATCAATAGACATTTCAAATTTCAATATTTTCAGAAAATTATCATCCAACCAACACGAACAACACAACAACACCGATTCAGAAATCCCAAAACGGCTCTGTATGATAATATTTTTCAGAAATTTGTAAAGTGTATCGAAGTTTACCGTCTATTAAACTCAAGCTGTTTTGAAATTCCCGAAGCTGCGGTAAACCTACAACGCAGAGCGTTATACTCATCGCATTATGAAATTCAGTTTTTATTTTTTTTGACAGGATAACAGGATAGCAGGATTGTCAGGATATAATGAAATCCTGTCTATCCTGTTATCCTGCAAATCCTGCCAAAAAAAATAAATTTCATAGCAGCTTCGGTATATTGCCCAAAGAAGAACTATTATACTGAAGCTACTTTAAACTGAACTTTTGCAAATTTTATAATTATTTGTATTAAAATGGGTTATAACAAAATTTATTAACTTTGTTATATTTTGACACAAAAATATTTTTTGTGTCTATGTTATGAAACCC
>JAIRWK010000302.1 GCA_031268995.1 Planctomycetaceae bacterium | reverse complement strand
CACTTTTGGTCTTGAGTTTTTTTCGCATCCGTAAAATACAGCACTCAATTTTACTTGATGTACGATTATGCGTTTGATCGCGTGTGGTGCGATGATCGCTCCAGTCAACTCGGTCAAGTCGTTGAACACCCGCCCGTTGAACCCAACGTCGCACAAACGATACCGAAACTCCGAAGCGTTCAGCAACTGCTCGCAATGATTGACCAGCGTGAAAGGCTCGAACCACTGCACAACGTAATAATAATTCTCGCGCAACTGTTTTTTACTTGCATGATTTTTGTAAAGGTTAAAGGAGAAAACAGTCGTTTTGGAAAAAATATAGTATAAAAAATTACTCCAAGTTTTGACAACAACTGTACCCTTTTCGTTCGCATACAAGCGCGCCGTTTTCGCTTGCACATGACCCATTGAATCATGCCGATTGGCGTTATTCTATTCGTATTTGTGGGGTGCTGGTGTTTTGTAATCTGTTTAATATTTGTGCGGCTTCGCGACGTTTTGCGAATTGGTTGTTTCCTTTTAGGGCTAATTCTAGTAGTTGTTTTGCTTCGTCGTTTTTATTGGATTTTATGCTTAGTTGGGCTAAGTAGTATGCGGTTGCGGCGTTTATTGCACCGGTTGCAACTGATTGTCGCAGAGATTTTGCCGCATCGTCAATCAGGTTTGCCTTGAGCTGAACCCAACCAAGCGTTCCCCAAAATTCGCTGTTACCTTGATATTTGCGAACGTTATCGGCAGCGTACTCGACGGCGCGTTTTTGTTTGTCCGGCGAATTTTGCTCGCAAAGAGCCAACGCTAAACCGTTTTGCGCTTGCGAATCCGTCGGCGATTCCAATAGCAACTCCTGAAATAACCTCTCCGCCAATCCATAATCTTGCAAATAAAGAGCGACAGTAGCCCGCAACCGTTTTGCCGCTGCCGAAGTTGGGTCTTCGTCTAATAGTTGTTGGGCTAGCGGTCTTGCAGCCTCAAGTTTATCGTCGCTTATTCGCATCTGAACGGACAACGCCAAAATTTCTTTCGATTTGGGATAAGCCGCAAGAGCAGCCTCAAGTGCCATTCTAGCGTTATCTTTATCGCCGCGAGACAAATAAAGTTGCGACATTATTGCGTTTGCAGGAAGTCCTTTTTGGGTTGGTTCTGTATTGGTTTGGTCAAGTTGGTCGGCTTGTGCTAGCAGGCGTTTTGCTTCGTCGTCGCGATTTTGGCGAAAGACAGCAATTCCCTTACGACGCAACAAAGTAGCATTTTGTCCGTCAAATTGAACTTGCTCATTTATGCAACTTTCCATTTGCACCCAACGTTGCCGTGTTTCGTACAAGTCCGTAAAAACACGTAACAGTGAACTTGTCAGATTTTTTTTGCGAACAGGGCTTGCCGAATATACTTTCAAAGTTTCGGAAGCGTGTTTCAATAACAACTCAGCCGAAGTCAAATAACGTTGCCTCAACGCAATTTCGCCGAGTAATAAATACGCTTCGGGATCGGCAGGTGTTTCTTCTGTTCCTAATTCAAGATTCGCGCGAACTGCGTCTCCTAATTTTGCCTGAGCGAACATCCGCGCCATCACAATTCGCGGCGGCGCAATTTCAGGGTGGCTTTGGAATAAAGCCTTCAAAATTTCAAGCGTCTCCGCAAATTTTGATTCCTTAAACGTCGCAACCGCCTTTTCAAGCTCTGCCTTGACAACAGGGTCTGTTATAGCTCCTTCGGTGTTGGCGGGAGTTGCCGGTACAGCATTTACCGGCGGAGTTCCGGTAGGTTCACCACTAACACGAATAGGATTTTCTTGAGCGAGGACAACAACACCGTTGTCCAAAATAATCATTGCCAGCATAAATATCCCGACACCAAAAACGGTAAACGGTAAATTGACAAATATACGCTTAATTTGCATCGAATTACTCCTAATTGAAATTCCGGCTGCTTGTGCCGGTTTGGTTAAAATTTTTAGTATTTGTTGTTTAATTTTGGACATTTTAGTTTAAATTGTTTTTTGTTTGTGAAATACCGTCAGCCGTTACGAGCAATAGATTTCGTTCTTGAGCAATCGCTCCGGCTTCGGAAATTTTAAAATAATTTTGGCGCAATTATTGTTCCGATAAAATACTTGATCAAGGTACAAATCGGATACACCAATTCCCAACAAGCGAGGCGAATTCTAATAATTTCAGATCAATAGGTCAAGAGCAAATTTTTCCCTTATATGCTCACATTTCGATAAAGACAATATTTGAAAACACAATTGGCAACTACGACAAAATCGAAAAAATTAAAGGGAACTTCCAAAAAACATTTTAAAAAATTAGCACGCAGACGACGCAGATTTGTAAGAGATATTCGCAAGATCAGAAGATAGAATCTGATCTGCGATTATCCTTAAAGAATCTGTGCGTTGTCTGCGTGCTGATTTTTAAAGTAGCTTGGGGCTATTATACTCAAGCTACTTTGAAATTCCCGAAGCGGAACACGCAAGCGCAACAACGCGAAGCGGTTGCTCAAGGGCGAAGCCTATCGCCCTACCGGCTACGGTATACCCACGCTGACTTCTGTACGATGCGATTTATTTTAATTCCACAACGAAATCAAAACGACCGCCTTTGATTACTCCACACGATAAACCTGATGTGTCGGGATCCTCATATTTCAAATCAATATCACTCACGTAAATTGGTTCGTTTTCCGTTCCGATATTTTCTTGAAACGCCGACAAATAAACCCGATATGTACCCGGCGTAAGACCATCGCCATTACCCAACGAATCCAATACGTATGTTCCGTTAGATTGCAATTTGCCTTGAGCGGAGTATTGACCGTTTGAGAAAATTACGTAGCCTTTGGTGTATGGTTGTCCATCGGATGCTGTTACTTTTCCACCAAACGCCACAAACTTGCTACCGCAACCCGCAAAAAGTACCGCCGTTAAAGATAATATTAAAAGCGATAATTGTAAACTTGAAATTTTAATTTTTTTGAACATAGTTAAATTGATTGTTAAAGTTGTTATACCGATAATTAACCAGAGTCAACCGAAATCGACTCCAGTCTAAAAATTTATTCTCACTATCCGTTCACAACTGAATCGTGAAGTCGTTTATGGAAGTGTAACAGGTGTTCCATCAGATACATTGCCAAGAGGCCAATGAACACTGATCCGATCAATGTTTGGCTGAAATCCATATACAGACCCATCACCAAAAAGATGATGACAAGTTCCGCCAACATGATAACTACCAAGCGGCGAAACATTACGATCCCAAAGGTTAGGATTTCCTGAACGCACTGTACTTGTCGATACACCTTCACGCGGCGAACGCGCTATAACAAATGCATCCATCGTAACAATACGAGCCGGATTATACATTGAAATGTTAGACCAATTGCCATCTTTAGGAGTATCTGGATGAGATCGTACAATTTGTACTCCGCAATCCCACCAGCCGGATTCTGACGCAGTTCCATTAGAAACATCCGTCGCTAGTCCTTCACGACACACTTTGAATTTGTCAAATGGTATATGTTTTTCGACAAAAAGGTATTGATTACTTGTGCCGTCAACGAAACGTGAGATCGTGTCGCGCGGTTCCCAAGCTCCGTTATATTGCGTTGGATTGGCACCTGTTCTTGAGATGCGGAATGCCGATTGTAAAACATTGATCTTGTCTTCCCAGTAATACTCGCGTCCTAATTCTCTCGTGTCGTTTGTTCGTGAGGAAGTTGTTATAGTTGTTGTGTAGTCGCATACAAAGCCATCAGTTGCGCGTGGTATTTGGGCTAACGTGGAATTGTTAGCTACTCTTCTGCCGCGCGACGGACAAATATACGACGCAATAACCATTGAGCTTTTATTGGGCAATGTATCCCACCATTGATTATTTGGCGGTGTTGTCATGAAATCTTCGGGGATCGAATCAACAATCGATTGACCTTCCATGTAAGGAAGCAAAAGCACGTAAATTGTGGGTGTATTTACTGCCAGTGTTCCAATAAGCAATGGCGGCAATCCTCCTCTGGAATCATGAAAATTGTGAACAGCAATTCCAATTTGACGCATGTTATTTGAACATGACATTCGTCTTGCGGCTTCACGCGCGGCTTGAACTGCGGGCAAAAGAAGTGCAATCAAAATACCAATGATTGCAATAACCACGAGAAGCTCTACCAACGTAAAACCGAATGGTGAAGAACGAATAGCGGCAAAGAAATTTGTCGAGCAACATTTGAAACATGAATGTTTTCTGTTGTTCCCTTTTAGCTCTTCAATCCATCTAGCCCCCCCCCCCCCCTATTGCCCATTTTAACATTTGGTAATTTGGCGAATACAGGGGTGAGTTTTTCGAAACGTTTCTTGCAAAATCTTTCATCTCCCTACTCCTTATTTTTTAAGGTTTCACTGATAGAATCGCGAAACGTTGCCGCAACAACGCGACAAAAAATACGCTACACGAATCTAACTAGCCCCAACAGTTTACTTGGTCCTAAATTAAATGTCAATGGGAATTTTAAGATAACCACAAATTTTTTTAGAGATTTTAAAATTATCGTTCTTTTAGGGAAAATTTGAATCAATCGTTTAATTTTATAAATGACATTGGGACAAAAGGGACGTGAGGGACGCAAGCGTTCTATCAAGAAATCATTATTTTTTAACGCGAAAGACGCAAATGTTACGCGAATGGACACGAATAATGTTCGGGTTCATTCGCGCTTTTTTTCGTGTGTTTCACGTTTGGGCGGGATGTTAGATGCTGTAGTCTTCGGGGAATACTATTGAATTTTTCGGTACTACGAAAACAGAATCACCGTTTTGGAATTTGTACATGGAATATTTGTCATGAGACATCTCGACAAAAATTTCTTTGTTGCTACTGTCAACTAATTCGATTTTCGCAATCGCTCCAGCTAATTGAATACGGCTGATTTTGGCAGGTAATCCGGTATTGTCTATGTTTTCCGGTAAAAGCTCTATCTCATGCGGACGTACAAAAAATCTCGTTTGCTTGTTACCATCCGCTACAACCTCAGATCGATCAAACGAAACTCGACCAGACTCAATCCGACCATGAAATAAATTGACATTGCCAAGAAAATCCATAACAAACGCATTTTTAGGACTGTGAAAAACCTCCGACGGCGTTCCCTCTTGCTCAACTCGACCCTTGTTCATCACCACCACACGATCTGCTAATTCCAACGCCTCCTCCTGATCATGCGTTACAAAAATACTCGTTAACTTTATCTCGTCATGCATCCGCCTCAACCAACGCCGTAAATTTTGACGCACCCTCGCATCAAGCGCACCAAACGGCTCATCCAATAATAAAAAACGAGGCTCAATTGCTAACGCCCGCGCTAACGCAACTCGTTGACGTTGACCGCCCGAAAGTTGATCAGGATAACGCGATTCCAATCCATCAAGTTGAACAAGATGAATCAAATTCATCACACGTTCACGAATCGCCTTGCGAGAAATTCTGTCCCTGCCGCGCCGCACCTTCAAACCAAACGCAATGTTGCCGTAAACAGTATGATGCCGAAAAAGCGCATAATGTTGAAAAACAAAACCAACCCTGCGATCCGCCACGCGATTGCCCACAACACTTGCGCCCTTGAACAAAATATCCGCGCCGTCAACAGATTCAAAACTCTCAAGCCCCGCAATTATCCGTAACAACGTCGTCTTACCCGAACCCGAAGGACCAAGCAACGCAACAAGATCACCATTCGGCACCGTCAAATTTATATTGTCCAGTGCTAAAAAATTGTCAAACCGCTTCGTTATATTTCTAACTTCAACGCTCACGATGTTTCACCTTCCACTCAATAATACTTTTCACTACTAACGTTACCAATGCAAGCGAAGCAAGTAATGTAGCCATTGCAAATGCGGATGAACCCGCTGAATAACCATCATAAACCGTTTGAATATAAAGCGGTATCGTGTTGGTCTCGCCGCGAATATGCCCCGAAACAACACTAACCGCCCCAAACTCACCCATCGCCCGTGCATTACAAAGAATCACGCCATACAATAAACCCCACTTTATATTCGGCAACGTAACTCGCCAAAAAATATCCCAACCACCGGCACCCAACGATACCGCAGCTTCCTCCTCCGTCTTGCCTTGCTCTTGCATCAGCGGGATTAACTCACGCACAACAAATGGAAACGTTACAAAAATCGTCGCTAAAACAAGTCCGGGTACCGCAAATATTATCTTGATATTATGCGACAATAACCACGCTCCAAACGCCGTCTGTTGACCAAATATCAAAACAAATATCAACCCCGCCACTATCGGCGAAATCGCAAAAGGTAAATCTATCAACGTAATCAATACATTCTTGCCGCGAAACTCAAACTTCGTTATACACCACGCCGCCGCCACGCCAAAAACTACATTCAAAGGCACCGCAATTCCCGCCGTCAATAAAGTCAACTTAATCGCCGACCACGCATACTCGTCCTTAAAACTGTTCAC
Organism: Planctomycetaceae bacterium; assembly: GCA_031268995.1. GTDB lineage: Bacteria > Planctomycetota > Planctomycetia > Pirellulales > Thermoguttaceae > WRKP01. The sequence goes on along the minus strand of JAIRWK010000302.1, from coordinate 17,759 downwards.
ATACACCTCAAAACCCTTGCGAAACGCCTCCGCAAATATCGCCGCAAGAGGCAAAAGAAGAAATAATCCCAAATAAAAAAATGTAAGAAATATGAAAATAATAGGTACCGTTTTTTTAGGCATTCTTTTAGTTAGTGGTTAGTGATTTTTTGTACGATATTTTTAAGGGACACAAGGAACGTAAGGGACATAAAGGGCAAAGCAAGAGTTTATTCAACATTATCAATGGTATACCGAAGCTACTTTAAAATTCCCAAAGTTGAACACGCAAGCGTAACAACATGAAGCGGTTGTTCAAGGGCGAAGCCTACCGTCTTACCGGCTACGGTATACTATTTAAATCTTCGTCCGTAAAATTGTAAGGAATTTATTATCAACATTAAAATAAACGAAGCACATAACAACACGACCGAAACAGCCGTCGCTCCGGCATAATCAAACGCCTCAAGTTTCGCCACTATCAATAAAGGTGTAATTTCCGTTCGATAAGAAATATTGCCGGAAATGAAAACAACCGAACCATATTCGCCAATCGCCCTCGCAAACGCAAGAGTAAAACCTGTTGCAAGTGACGGCAATACTGACGGCAAAATTATTCGTGTGAATATTTGAAATCTTGTTGCGCCGAGCGATTCCGCAGCTTCTTCTACTTCCTTGTCAATATCTTCAAGCGTCGGTTGCAACGTCCTGACGACAAACGGTAAACCAATAAAAATCAATGCTACCAATACACCGAGTTGTGTGTAAGCTATCTTGACTCCAAACGAGGACGCCACACTGCCAACCCAACCATTAGGCGCACAAACCGCCGTCAACGCAATTCCCGAAACCGCCGTCGGCATCGCAAAAGGTAAATCAACTATCGCATCAATAAAACGCCTACACGGAAATTTATAACGAACCAACGACCACGCAACAATAAATCCAAATACCGCATTGATCACCGCCGCCAAAAAAGAAGCCCCAAGCGTCAACTTGTAAGATGCAACAACTTGAGGCGCAGTTACAATCTTGATAAACTCAGACCAACTCAACGATGTTGTCCGCAATACCAATAACGAAAGCGGTAACAACACAAGCAAACTAATATATACCGCCGTAAAACCAAACGTCAACCCAAAACCGGGTAACACTCTATGATGTCTCTGCTTGCGCATCTTAATAAAATTACTTTTTTTTAAGTGAAATAATGAAAGATTAAAGACTCAAAGGAACATTAGGGACAAAGCGAGAGCATTTTTTGTTCTCAATATTTTCTTTGTCCCTAACTTTTACACTGTAGCCGGTAGGGCGATAGGCTTCGCCCTTGAACAACCGCTTCACGTTGTCGCGCTTGCGTGTTCTGCTTCAGGAATTTTAAAACAGCTTCAGTATAGAATCGTTTCAATAGCATTTATTACAGTTACGCTATTTTCGTACATTTATTTGGTCAAATACACCGCCGTCTGAAAAATGCTTAGTTTGCGCGGCTTTCCAACCTCCGAAAACATCATCAATTGAGAACAATTTGACATCAGCGAAGTTTTTGGAGTATTTCGCCAAAATCTTTTTGTTACGCGGGCGGTAGAAATTTTTTGCTGCGATTTCTTGCCCTTCGTCGTCGTAAAGATACTTGAGGTATTCTTCGGCAACTTTGCGCGTACCGCGTTTGTCAACTACCTTGTCCACAACCGCTACAGGCGGCTCGGCAAGAATGCTAACCGGCGGAACAACTATCTCATATTTCTCCTTACCGTACTCTCTAATCGCGAGAAAAGCCTCGTTTTCCCAATTCAAGAGAACGTCGCCTATTTCGCGTTGGACAAATGTTTGAGTTGAACCGCGTGCGCCTGAATCAAGGACGGGAACGTGTTTGTAAAGTTCTGTGGTGAATGCTTGCGCTTTTTTCTGCGCCGCTTCAACCTCCTTCGCATAAGCCGGATCATGCAACTTCTTGAGATCGCCAAGCTCCTTCTGAAGAATATAACCCCAACCCGCTAAATAACTCCAACGCGCCACTCCCGATGTCTTCGGATGAGCAGCAATCACTTCCACTCCCGGTTTGATCAAATCATCCCATGTTTTGATCTTTTTGGGATTACCCTTGCGGACAAGAAACACAACCGTTGACGTGTAAGGCGTACTGTTGTCGGGCAATTTCTTTTGCCAATCAGCCGACAGCAATTTTCCTTTCTCTACGATATTGTCAATATCAAACGCAAGAGCAAGCGTTACTACATCCGCTTCAAGCCCTTCAAACACGGCGCGGGCTTGTTTTCCGCTGCCGCCGTGAGATTGTTTAATTTTGACGTTATCACCAGTCTTTGACTTAAAATGTTTTGCGAAAGACTTATTAAACTGCTCGTACAACTCGCGTGTCGGATCATACGAAACATTGAGCAACTCGTAATCCGCAGCGTAAACGGCAACAGTAGCAAACAAAAATAGTACTGTTGCAAAAAATGTTGTAAAATTTTTCTGGGTCATTTTAATTTCTCCTTTCTTGAGTTATGACCGTTAGTTGGGCTTATGCCTAATGGCGACTTTTTCAAAGTTTCGCAATAACTATGCCAGCAAACGACACGCAACTTGCCCCAAATATAAAAAAATACAGAAAAAGACAGAAGAATAATACCAGTCAAAACAGATCAAAAGTGATTAACTGCCGATTCAAAGCGTGTTAAGCACGTTTGAGAATTTTATAATCGATTCGCAAGAAAAATATTTTTTGGTGCTATTGGGGTTGGAATGTCTCGTTTATTTGTTCAAGCCGTGATATATCACGACCTGTTGTTCAGGGTATTTCAAGATTTTGATTAACTGTCCCGTGATATATCACGGCAACCATCAAATATCACGGCAAAATAGAATTATACCGGAGCCGGTATGGGCGGTAGGCTTCGCCATTGAGTAACCGCTTCACGTTGTTGCGCTACCGTAATCAGCTTCGTGAATTTTAAAACAGCTTGAGTATAACGAGGAAGTTTTTAAACACGAAAAAGACACGAAAAACATGAAAGGGGATTTTTGAAAACCACAGAGAACACAGAACACAGAGTACGCGGAGGGGGGATTTTTAAAAAGTTGTTGATGCGAGCTGGTCGGTTATACCGTAGCCGGTAGGGCGATAGGCTTCGCCCTACCGGCTACGGTATAAACTGTTCAATTGCCTTTTCCCGAACAACACTTGCCCAAAGATATACCGAAGCCGGTATGGACGGTAGGCTTCTCCCTTGAACAAACGCTTCGCGATGCCACGCTTGCGTGTTCAGCTTCAGGAATTTCAAAACAGCTTGAGTATAAAGAACAAAGAACGACATAATGTTGGCAAAAAACAATCGCCAACACCGAAAAAGGGTTGATCGGTACGTATCGAAAAGCAATCGGTACATACCGAAAAGCAATCGGTACATACCGAAAAGCAATCGGTACATACCGAAAAGCAATCGGTACATACCGAAAGGCAATCGGTACATACCGAAAGGCAATCGGTACGTACCGAAAGGCAATCGGTACGTACCGAAAGGCAAATCGGTACGTACCGAAAGGCAATCGGTACGTACCGAAAAGCAATCGGTACGTACCGAAAAGCAATCGGTACGTACCGAAAAGCAATCGGTACGTACCGAAAAGCAATCGGTACATACCGAAAAGCAATCGGTACGCACCGAAAAGCGGTATATACTCAAGCTGTTTTGAAATTCCCGAAGCTGAACAACCGCTTTACGTTGTTGCGATTGCCTAACGCTCTGCGTTGTAGGTTTACCATTGCTTCAGGAATTTTAAAACAGCTTGAGTATAGTGGGGACAATTAAGAGGTTTTCTTTTTTTGGAAGTCGGCGGGGATTTGGGTTTGGTGGATGGATTCGCCGGTGCGTAGTCTTATGTGGGTTTTGAAAGAATTTGGGTCGGTGTTGTTTAGCTCAATAACTCTGGCACCATGAGGTTCCTTGACATACGTGGTTTTTGTGCCGGAAAAACGACCGTAGCCCAACGCTACTCCGTGCCTTAAACCTACATAATCATTGACATGATCATGACCAACAAATACACCCAACACGCCCCCACTCTCAACCATTGATAAAAACATGCCCGAATTGATCGCTCCACAACACTCCGCCTCGCCGCGATCTCCAATGATCTTGTTTTTGAAATGAACCATTTCGGCGAATTCGTTTAGAGGAATATGAAAAAATGCTAATGAAGGCAAAGGTTTATTCCCGTTATTTTTTGTGTATTCGGAACTGCGGGATTTGTACCACGCAATTTGAGACGGTTTGAACCAACCGTAACGTTGTACGTTTTTGATTGTGCTGTAGGCGTTGGAATCCATGCAATAAATTAAGAATTTGCGTTGACTCTTGTCGAAAATCTCCAATACGTAATTACCACAACCGCCAATGTCATCAGGTCCCATTTCAGTAACACTAAATGGTTTGTTTTTGATGTGGTTGATTATTTGTTTGCGGGTGATTTTGGCTTCGTCGTCGTGATTGCCGAGAACTACTGCCCACGCGGTTTTGCTTTCTATGCAAGGAGAAAGAATATCGTCCCAGCCCTTGTAAATGTTCACGCTGACAACAATGTCGCCGGTGTAAATTACCAATTGCGGTTTTTCCGCTTCGATAGTTTCGGCGATCAATTTTATTGATTCTTTGGAAAAATCTTTGTCTGTTCTGTAGTGTGTGTCGGTTATTTGAACGATTTTGAATGTTCCGTTGTCGGTGAATTGCAATTGGGGTTTCGGTGACGACAATTTGGATTCGGACGCGGGTAATTTTTCTTCGGCGGGCAAGGTTTGAGGAAGAACGGAGGCAACTGCGCCGATTGTTGCGGCGGATTTCAAGAAATCTCTGCGTAACATGTTTTTCGATCCTTTCGTAAGGTTGTTCCGAAACCGTTGTCGGTGATCGGTTGCTAACGCTCGCAACTCACATCGCCGCGTTTGGGGGCATCGGATGTTTATTGCTCCAATTTTAACGGAGAAATTTTTAATGAGACAGAGGGGACAAGAAAAACATATATACTGAAGCTACTTTAAAATTCCTGAAGCTGAACATGCAAGCGCAACAACGTGAAGCGGTTGTTCAAGGGCGAAGCCTACCGCCCATACCGGCTTCGGTATACAAAGCCTACCGCCCTAAAGTAAAACCGTTTATTGAACACTAGTGGTCATTTATTTTTGGGCGATGCCTTATTTGGGCAATTTGATTAGAGAGAAGGCGGCAATTTTTCCTGATTCTATAGTGCCGTAGTCTTTTGTTAGGTTTAGAAATGTGGCGGGGAGAGTTGTTGTCATTTGCAGGAATGTTTCTAGGGGAATTTGCGGATGAATTTTTATTGCGTGATTGATTTCGTTGGTCAAATTTAAATCCGGTGTTGACGCTTTGCTGTCCGTTCCCAAAAATACACGAACACCGGCATCCAATAAACGCTTCAACGGAAACTCCCGAAAACCAAAATAATCATGTGAACGAGGCGTATAAACAATTGCCATTGTTTGGTTGTGTTTTGCTAGGAATTGGATTTCGGTTTCGTCAAGATAATTGCCGTGTACTACCAACGCACGCGGCGCACGGGATAACAATTTCAAATAATCCATTGCCCGACGACCAACAAGTACTTTTGACGGATCGTAATTTTCGTCGAATCTTCGCATCATGTTCAACAACTTTCCGTCTCGTGTTTGCAACAGTTGAATTTCGTCCGCAGATTCCGCAAGATGCATTGAAATCGTTACACCACAACCAACCAAAAACTCCAACACTTCGCCCGAAACCGTTTGCGGAGCGTGCGGCGATAAACCGTCAAAATTTTCTTTGGGCAATTTGTTAATCTGCTTAATTTTTTGCTTGACCGTTTTTGAATCCCAAGCAATCACTTCAGGAAAACGAAGCCACAAAATATCGTCGCCAATATTCTTGCCGCCAAAATCCACTCCAAACGGAACAATATCAACAATCGCTCCCGTGCCTTTGTTATCCAAAAAATATTTCCGAGCTTCAGCAATTGCTTTGATTGAGTTGTAGGTTGAGCTTTTGCGAAATTGAATCAAGTTTTGAAGCCATTGGTCAAAGTGTCTATGATAATTGTTTTCGATTTCGGGCAATTTGATTGGTGATTTGAGTTGGTTTAGTTCAAGGTGTGCGTGTGAATTTATCATTGCGGGCAAGATAGAGCGGGTTTTGCCGTAGTCAACGATGTGTTTAAATTCAGGTTTGCCGGACACGGACAAAATTATTTTGTCGGAGACGTTTATATATTTCTTCTCCAAAATCCCGCCCACGCCAACTCCGCCGTCAACATTGGTCATCGTATAAATTAAATCGGAGGTTACAGAGTATTGCGTCATTTTTTATTTTTGGGACGGGCTAAGGAAATATTTGGTGAAAGTTTTTTGGAACGGATCCTCATCGAACCGCAAAAGCGACAAAGTCGCACGAAAGCTTTTTATACATTCTTTTTCGCCTCCCTCGCCCTCGTGGTGTTTATACTAAGGCTGTTTTAAAATTCCTGAAGCTGAACACGCAAGCGTAACAACGTAAGGCGGTTGTTCAAGGGCGAAGCCTATCGCCTTACCGGCTATGGTATACAATTCACGAATACGTAGCGTGAGTGTTTAGGTGTCGAATGTGAATTCATCGTTTTTGAAGTCGATGTTTATATTTAGTTTTTGGTCGGGGATTTTTCGCAATAATTTTATTGCTAGTGGGTTTTGGATTTGTTGTTGTATGACACGTTTTAGTGGGCGTGCGCCATAGATTGGGTCGTAGCCTTTGTTGACTATTTCTTTAGCGGCGTTTTTTGTGATTGTGATAGTAATTTCTTGTTTGGCAAGTTGCGATTCCAACTGTTTTAATTGCAAACTTACGATTTTGGTAATTTGTTCGCGTGTTAGCGGGTGGAAAATTATAGTTTCGTCAATCCGGTTCAAAAACTCCGGTAAAAAATGATTGGTCAATAATTCTTTGACCGCTGATTGGATGTCGGATTCGGTTCCGTGTTCTTTTGAGATTTCTTGTATTATTTGGCTTCCAACGTTTGAGGTCATTACGATTATAGTATTTTTGAAGTCAACTGTATGTCCTTGATTGTCCGTCAACCTTCCGTCGTCGAGAACTTGCAGCAATATATTAAATACGTCGCGGTGCGCTTTTTCAATTTCGTCAAACAACACGACACTGTACGGTCTGCGTCTAACATTTTCGGTCAAAACTCCGCCCTCGTCATATCCAACATAACCCGGCGGCGCACCAATCAATCGGCTGACAGAATGCTTCTCCATAAATTCGCTCATGTCAATCCGAATCATTGCTCCGTCGTTGTCGAACATTGCCTCTGCCAATGCCTTGCACAACTCGGTTTTCCCAACGCCGGTAGGACCCAAAAACAGAAATGATCCGATTGGTCGATTGGGGTCTTGTAGTCCGCTTCGGCTTCGGCGGACGGCGTTGGCGACGGCATCGACTGCTTCATCTTGTCCGATGACTCTCAAATGCAGCCGGTCTTCCAACACCAACAACTTCGCGCGTTCTGTTTCCATCATTCGGTTCATTGGGATACCCGTCCAAGCACTCACCACTTCGGCGATTTCGTCCGCGCCGACAACTTGACGCAATAATTTCTTGCCCGTGAATTTATTTTTCCCGACAGCTTCCGACGTACCGTTTTCGTGTGAATTTATGTTTTCTGCCGTGCTGGAATTTTCCGCTTCCGCAATCGCTTCGGACAACGACTTCCGCGCCATGTCAAGCTCATATAATTTTTGATACTCCGATTCATCGACAACTTTTGCCTTTGATTGTTCGGTGTGGATTTTGCTTTCAAGATTTTTGTACGTTAAATCGATTTCGGCTAACTGATTTCGCAACTCGTGAACATCAAGCGCGCCGTTTTTCTCTTTTTCCCATTGCGTCCGCAACTCTGTCAGCTCTTCTTTTGACCGGACAATTTCTTTTTCAATCTCTTTCAATCTATCGCGTGCGTGCGGTTCGTTTTCGTCGGCAAGTTGTCGGGCGGCGAGTTCAAGTTGGACAAGCCGTCGTTGAACGGTATCAATTTCGGTCGGAACACTCTCAAGCTCCATCGCCAATTTTGACATCGCTTCATCCATCAAATCAATCGCCTTGTCCGGCAAAAAACGATCCGCAATATATCGATGAGACATCTCAACCGCCGCAACAATCGCCGAATCCGTAATTTTGACTCCTTTATGATGTGTTTCGTATCGCGGCTTTAGACCTCGAAGTATTGCGATTGAGTCGTTGACATTGGGTTCGCTTACGTAGATTGGTTGGAATCGTCGTTCGAGTGCTGCGTCTTTTTCGATATATTTTCTGTACTCGTCAAGCGTCGTCGCGCCGACACAACGTAATTCGCCTCTTGCAAGTGCTGGTTTGAGAATGTTCGCCGCGTCGCTTCCGCCTTCAGCGCGACCCGCGCCGACAAGCGTATGCAACTCGTCGATAAAAAGAATAATTTGCCCCGCCGCATCCTCAACTTCTCGCAAAATTGCCTTCAACCTGTCTTCAAATTCGCCGCGAAATTTTGCCCCAGCCACAATCGCTCCCAAATCAAGACCAACCACACGCTTTTTCTTCAACGACTCCGGAACATCGCCGTCAACAATTCGCAACGCCAACCCCTCAACTATCGCCGTTTTGCCAACACCGGGTTCACCGATCAACACCGGATTATTTTTTGTTCGGCGGGACAACACTTGGATAACGCGGCGGATTTCGGAATCGCGACCGATGACGGGATCGATTTTGCCCCGACGCGCACGATCAACAAGATCAACTCCATAACGCGCCAACGCCTGCAGTTTCGTCTCCGGTTCAGCATCCGCAACACGAGAATTACCTCGAACTTTCATTATTCCGCTGAGTAAGTTATCGCGAGTGAGTCCGTTGTCGTGTAGAATTTGTTTTGATTTTGAGTGGATTTTTTCCAGCGCGAGCAAAAGGTGTTCGGTTGACGTGAAGTCGTCTTTCATTGTGTCGCGTTCGTCTCCGGCGATGAGAAATATGCGTTGAAATTCGAGATTAGTTTTGGGCGGTTCGCCGCCGGAGACTCTGGGCAATGAATTTAATTCGCTTTCGACCATCTTTTCAATACGGTCAATATCGCCGCCGGAAGCCTCAACAATTTGCCTAATATTCCCGTCAACCTCCTTCAAAAGCGCACTCAAAAGATGAACAGTATTAACTTCAGGATTACAATTCTTTACCGCAATTTCGTGAGAGTTGGCGAGAGCTTCTTGAGATTTAGTTGTCAATTTGTCGAATGAGAACGGCATTTGGTTTTATGATTTGTTAAATTGTTGAAAGGACGGATAAATTTCTTGTAGCGAAAAATAAAAAAAGCACAAATCTCAACAGAATTATAACAAATTTGGCGATCAAAGAAAGAGGTTATTTACAACAGAGGACACAGAGAACCAGAAAACACAAAGGGGGAATTTAAACACGGAAAGGCACGAAAAAGACGAAAAACACGAAAAGGGGAAAAAGGATTTTTAAAAAAACTTTGTAACCGTTCACACGGTTTTGCGTTTGTGCGGTGATAGCAATCGTTTTTTAACGCGAAATACACGAAATTTCCGCGAAAGAACACGAAACTATTTTTTGCGAACTTTCGTGATCTTTCGCGTGTTTCGCGTTTAAAATCTGTTCTGTGAACGATTACAAAAAATAAGTGTGAACGGTTACAAAACTTTTACTAAACTTTCGTTCTTTTCGTGCCTTTCGTGTTTATACTCAAGCTATTTTAAAATTCCTGAAGCTGGACACGCAAGCGCAACAACGTGAAGCGGTTGTTCAGGGGCGAAGCCTATCGCCTTACCGGCTACGGTATAAATTCCCCTCTCTGTGTCCTCTGTGATTGAAAAATTTTTTGGAATCTTAACGAAATCTTAACACAATCTTAATATTTTCTTAACAATCTTTAATTATAATCTCACCCACAATCGTTTTTTCACGTGAAAACTATGCTCAAGCTGTTTTAAAATTCCGAAAGCTGAACACGCAATCGCAACAACATGAAGCGGTTGTTCAAGGGCGAAGCCTATCGCCCATACCGGCTTCGGTATATAAATTTACAATCCAAAATTTATGCGAGATTCATTTAGTTACAAAATCCGGCAAGTCAGGGATGTTATTTTATTTCAAATATTTGCGAGGTTAGCGAATGTTGTTTTGATGATTGTTTTGGCGGTATTTGGTTTTATTTTTTACAGGTCAATTCAATTTTGGGTTGGTGTGAGTGCAACGAATATTGACGGGAGCAAAATCGGCGGCATTTGTGGTGTATTTTGTTCGGGCAACTGGTTTCCTGATGCTAATCCGCCGGAGTTTGGGATGTTGAGTCTTTTTTATGGTTCTTTTATTGTAACGGCAACGGCGATGTTGGTTGCGATTCCGGTTGGGATATTTTCGGCGGTGGTGTTGAGTGATTTGGTTTCGTTTCGTGTGCGGCAAATTTTGAAGCCGATGATTGAGTTGCCGGCTGCTGTTCCGTCGGTTGCGTTTGGTTTTTTTGCGATCAAGATTGTTGCGCCGTTTTTGCAGGACAATTTTGGATTCGCATCCGGCGCAAATGTTATCAACGCGGCAATAATTCTTGCAATAATGGCAATACCTACAATCGTAAGCGTGAGCGAAGACGCAATGAGCGGCATAGGTCGAGAGATTCGCGAGGCATCGTATGCGTTAGGGGCAACACGGGCGGAGACGATTATCAAAGTAGTAATTCCGGCGGCGTGGAATGGTATTGCGGCGGCGGTTATTCTTGGGGTAATGCGTGCGGTTGGCGAGACGATGGTTGTTTGGATGGCGGCGGGCAACGCAGCAAATATGCCGGAAGCAATCTACAGAATAGATCAAGTCGTCTCAAGTTTAGGCGGCGCAGTCCGAACAATGACCGCAACAATCGCAGGAGACATCGGCGAAACTCCAGCCGATTCCTTGCACCGCAGCGCGTTGTTTGCTGTCGGTCTAATGCTATTGCTATTCACTTTCGCAATGAACCTCTTGACCGAATTCATAACCCATCACAAGAAACACACGAAAGAGGAAGTTTTTAAAACCACAGAGAACACAGAGGAAGAAGTTTTTTCAAACACGAAAAATAAAAAAGGGATAGCGGATTTTTTTAAAAAACTTTTACTCCCTTTTCGTGCCTTTCGTGTTAAAAATCCCCCTCTGTGTTTTCTGTGTTCTCTGTGGTTTAAAACTCTCCCTTTTCGCGGTTCGAGATTTTATCGTTGGTTGTTTGATATTTGTTTTACGTGTTGTTCGGTTTTGTCGTTATTTATTTTATTTTTTTCGGTTGGGCTTGTGATTGTTCCGATTTTTGGCGGTGGTTTGGAGGCGGTGTATTTTAAGGAGACGGTTGAGCATCGGTTGTTTATTTCGGACAAATTCCAACGCGGTGACAGAAAACAGATCGAAGAAGAATTTCGCCAATGTTACAAATTCCGCGAACCGGTTTATGCGCGTTTGCGTAAATTATCTTGGCTTTGCCCTGAAGATTGGATTGCTCAATCCGCGAAACTTGCCCGCGGAAACGAAAACCGAAAACTAAAACGACTACTCCAAAAACTCTACAACGCAAACTCAAACAACGAACTCAAAACTCACTACAACGAAATAAAAAATTTGCCCCAAAACCAAAATAATCAAAACAACGAAATAATTAAATTTGTCGATGAATTTTATAATGTTGCGCAAAATGCTGATTTATCAATTCGAGACAAATTTATTTCGCCGGATTCTCATGTTACTTATTCGTCGGCGTTCAAACAGATCCGCGGGTTGGTCAATGGTGTTGAGGGAACTGGTTGTATTTTGGGTTTAGCGGAACGTGAGGGGGTTGAGCATTTACCGGCGGAGGTTCGTTACGGCGCGGCGCATTGGTCGTCCGCAAAAAAATTCCTCGAACAATTAAAATACGCAACCGTCTGGAAACAAATTCACGACCCAAAATCAAATAAATTAACCAACAAAAAAACAATCGTTGAACGTGCGTCTCTTTTTGAGGGAACGGAAATTGCGGATGAGATTCGTTTGCTTGTCAATGATTTTGAGGTTGGTATGGAAGCGATGTTGAATCCGCGACAAGTTTTTTACGGTTTCTATTTCATCGATTCGGCAACAGCGGGACATTATCTTGGCGGAGTTGGTGCTGAGCTTCTCGGCACAACTTTAATCTCGCTCATGTCAATTTTGATCGCGTTGCCTTTGGGACTAATAACAGCGGCTTATCTTGTCGAATCGGCGAAAGACAACACGTTGACCAGACTAATAAGACTCTGCGTCAACACGCTTGCCGGTGTTCCGAGTGTCGTGTTCGGGCTTTTTGGTCTTGCGGTTATTGTTGAGTTTATTACGGGCAAACCTTCGCTTTTAGCCGGTTCGATTACGCTTGCGATATTGATCTTGCCTGTCGTCATCCGCACATCCGAAGAAGCAATCCGTTCAGTTCCGCAAACCTACCGCGAAGCCGCAATCGCATTAGGTGCAGGATCGCTTCGAGTATTTTTGACAGTAACATTTCCGGCGGCGTTGCCTGGAATTTTAACCGGCATAATTTTGGGAATAAGCCGTGCGGCAGGAGAAACAGCACCGTTATTATTTACTTGCGCGGTAGCGTCGGGCGGCTTCGTCGGCGGATCAAATTTACTATTCCAACCAACGCCTGTCCTGTCCTACGCCGCCTACGACATGACCGTCGGCGACAGAATCGCAACAATCGTACCACACAACCAATACGGATTGGTTGCAACCCTAATTCTCTTCGTACTACTTTTCAACATCGCCGCCATCGCACTACGCGCGAAAATCACAAATAAATTACGCGGAAACTAATTTTTATACCGTAGCGGGTAAGGCGATAGGCTTCGCCCTTGAACAACCGCTTCAAGTTGTTACGCTTGCGTGTCCAGCTTCAGGAATTTTAAAACAGCTTGAGTATATTCATAACGAATGGAACGAAAAACATAAAAAGGAGAATATTGAACCACAGAGAACACAGAGAGAATGTTTTGGGAAAGATTATAAAAATTAACAAAGTTGTGAATAGGATAATTGAGAATGAGTTTTTTTGAAACGATTAAAAGACCATTTAAAATCCTCTCCGTGTTCTCTGTGGTTCAAAAAAACTAAACAAAATAATTACAAATGATAAATTTTAAACAAAAACTTAACACTAAAATCGTTCAACAAACTGCAATTTGTGCCGAAAACTTTTCGCTTTGGTATGGGAATAAGTTGGCGGTCAATAGGGTTTCGATGGAGATTGATTCGGTTGGAGTAACGGCGATTATTGGTCCTAGCGGTTGCGGCAAGAGTTCGTTTTTGAGAAGCATTAACCGCATGAACGACCTTATTCCAAACGCGCGAGTTGAGGGACGTTTGGTTGTTGAGGGGCAAAATGTTTATGAGAAGCGTATCGATTTGGTTTTGTTGCGACGAAGAATCGGCATGGTTTTTCAACGCCCGAACCCATTTCCAAAAAGTATATTCGATAACATCGCATACGGACCTCGTTTGCATGGAATTTGGGAACGGACAAAATTGCATGAAATTGTGGAGTCCAGTTTGCGAAGTGCGGCGTTGTGGGATGAGGTCAAGGACTCGTTGACCCGTTCCGCCGTTGCCCTCTCCGGTGGTCAACAACAACGACTCTGCATCGCAAGAACTCTCGCAACACAACCGGATATTTTATTGATGGATGAGCCTTGCAGTGCGCTCGACCCGATTGCAACAGGAAAAATCGAGGAACTTATCGTTGCGCTAAAAGAAAATTACACGATCATCATCGTAACTCACAACATGCAACAAGCCGCCCGAATCAGCGACAAAACCGCCTTTTTTTGTCTCGGCGAACTAATCGAACTTGCCGAAACCAACAAAATATTCACCACACCTGCCAACCCACAAACCGAAGCATACATTACCGGAAGATTCGGATAAACACTCCAAACAACAAACACAAAATTTTATTTGCGTTTTCATTGTCCATTATTATACCGTAGCCGGTAAGGCGATAGGCTTCGCCCCTGAACAACCGCTTCACGTTGTTGCGCTTGCGTGTCCAGCTTCAGGAATTTTAAAACAGCTTGAGTATGACAAAAGGGAATTTCCTCAAACCAATTAACGAGAAAAAAATCATGACCGAATTATCCAAACGAATCGAAAGATTATTTTTGAAGTTGGATCGTGCTGCGTTGGCGGTCGAGCAACATCTCTCCGACTTGTTGTTTGCCCTTTACGCTGACAATTTAGCCGAATCCGACGCGATAATATTAGCAGACGAAGAGATTGACCGATGTGAAGTTGAGATTGAGCGTGAATGTATTCGGCTTCTCGCACTCTACCAACCGGCGGCTAGCGACCTTCGCAAAATCTGCTTCGCCGTCAAAGTTAATAGCGACCTCGAACGCATCGCCGATAACTGCGTGTCGTCCGCCAAAATGATGAAAATCTTGGTCGGAGATAATATCTCCGTCAATCAATTTCCGTTGTTTCGGAATTTGGCGGACTTGGTAGTGGAAGCGGTTCACCAAACATCGCGTCTCATTTCCGTGAATTGCGATGAACAATTTGCAATCGAAATAATTAAAAACGACCGGCTGATAGTTGACAAAGCATACCGCGATTTCTTGCAATCAATATTCGCCCAAACAGACCGGTTCAATAATCAAATCAACGCCGTTTACGCTTTGACCTCAATCGGCAGAGCGTTGGAAAGGGTCGGCGACCTCTGTTCCAATATTGCGGAGGATACAGTGTTCATGTTGACCGGCGAAATTGTCCGGCATTCAATTTGAACATTCTAAATGGCTTGTACTTTAGTTTTTTGTTTCGCCGCCTGATTACCTGTCGGAAATCAGGCTTTAACGATTTTGAATCACTAAATTTCCGAGTACAAGTTTTATTTGTTCAGTTTAGCGCAACAAAAATTAACTTAACAGACGCAATGTAGTGTCTGTGTTGTTTCGTGTCGGCTGAACGGTTTAACATGGAGTAGAAAGATGTTAAAAAATTTGGTATTTGTTTGTGCAAGTTTTCTATGCGTTGTTTCGGTAACAATCAATATTGCCGAGTCGCAAGAAATACGTATTGAGGGTTCGACGACGGTTGGCCCGATAGTGGATTCGTTTGTTGAGGCGATGAAGCATTCGGACTTGGGCGTGCGTTTTACGGTGAAAAAAACGGGTTCGGGCGATGGCGCGGCTGCGCTTATTGACGGACGATGCGAGATTGCGGCAATGAGCCGTTTTATGAAAGACGAAGAATACAAAAAAGCCGCCAACACCGGACGTAAACCCGTCCCGTTCACAATTTGTATGGACGGCGTTTGCCTTATCGTCCATCCTTCCAACAAAATTCACAACTTGACACGGGCGCAGGTTATCGATATTTACACCGGCAAGATAAAATCTTGGCGTGAGCTTGGCGGAGTTGACATTCCGATTACTGCGATTAGTCGGGACACGTCTTCGGGAACGTATGAGGTTTTTCACGAGTTGGCGGTCAACAAGGCGAAGTTGGGCAACAGTGTTGAATACACGAATTCCAACCCACAAATGTTCACACGCGTAAGCACAACCAAAGGCGCAATCGGTTACGTCGGCATTGGCTTTTTACAAGACGGCGTTTCAACTGTACGCTTCGAAAATATTTTGCCCACAACCGACACGGTCGCCAATGGCACCTATCCGTTATCGCGTCCGCTTTATCTTTTTACCGACGGCTATCCGAAAATCGGTTCGCCGCTAATGAAATTTTGCAACTTCTACCTAACCGAAGAAGGACAAGATATCATAAAAGCTAAAGGCTTCGTCCCCTTCACAAAATATTAAAAAGAATTGTTAAAATACTGTTTGCTAAAAATTGCTATACCGCCGCCGGTAGGGCGATAGGCTTCGCCCTTGAACAACCGCTTCACGTTGTTGCGCTTGCGTGTTCAGCTTCAGGAATTTTAAAGTAGCTTCAGTATAAAAACAAATTATTTCAAAATTCGGTCGATTTTGGTCGACAGAGATCGACCGGATTCGAATAAAATCAATTTTTAGAAATTCCCTAAAGAGAACTTCAAAAAAACACAATCAATGAGTTAATGTTGATGTTAATACAGTGCGTCTTTAGTATCCTCGAATGTTTATTATTGCGCCTTTATGCCTTTATTTTTTAAATAAAGGCATAAAGGAAATTGATAAATCAGACTGGTGCTATTAAAGTCGCAGATACTATATCGCAGCCGGTATGGGCGATAGGCTTTGCCCTTGAACAACCGCTTCGCGATGTTACGCTTGCGTGTCCAGCTTTAAAACAGCTTGATGGTACTTACCTCATTACGCTTGCACTCTAAAAAAATCCGTGAACGGTTACAATTTTTTATTACTGCGTTATCGTTTCAAGAAAAATTTTTCGAATGGACGTTTTATTCTTGCAAAGAACGGTTCTTCGTTTTCGCCTTGAGGTTTTACGAGTATTGTCAACACGCCTGCGAACTTACCGGCAAGCACATCCGTAAACAATTGATCACCAACCATTGCCGTAGTTTTCTTGTCATAATTCATCAAACGCATCACACGCCAAATAGCAAACGGTAACGGCTTCATCGCCGGAGCAATAAACGGAATTTTTATTCCTTCGGCAAGTTGGCGTATTCTTGAGTTTTTACCATTAGAAACAAGATACAAACCAATCCCCGCCTCACGCACACACAACAACCAATCACTCACCCCAACCAATAATTCCGAACTCCCATAACGCTTAAGCGTACAATCAACATCAAGCAAAAGCGCATCAATCCCCGCCCCACGCAACCTCGCCGCCGTCAAATCAACCACACTCTCAATTTCGATATTGGGTCTGAATAATGAAAACATACTCTAACAATAATCATCCTTATATGCCAGCTTCGGCATTATATACTCAAGCTGTTTTGAAATTCCTGAAGCTGGACACGCAAGCGCAACAACGTGAAGTGGTTGTTCGGGGCGAAGCCTATCGCCTTACCGGCTACGGTATAGATTCCAAAATTATACCGAAGCCGACACAAATGACGGTCTTCGGTATAGTGGATTCAACTGTTGAATCGCCTAAGAACAACTTATACTCAAGCTATACTTGAAAATTCCCGAAACCAGTTAAACGAACATAACAACACGAAGCGGTTGTTTAAAGGTAAAACCTACCGCTCATACCGGCTTCGGTATAACAGGTTATTTTGAAGATTTATCTTTTACCTTCTTTAGCCAAGACGTAATAATCCGGCGAGCCAAATAACTAGCCGACATCTCACGCCGCTCAGCTTCGGCTACAAAACTCGTCAACGTCCCATCAGGTAAACCAACCGAAAAACATCGGATTCGTTTAGATTCTGGTTTAGGTTTACGACCAGCTTTACTTTTTTTAGCCGTTTTTGTTGTTTTTTTAGTTGTTTTTTTCATAACTTCTCCTTCTTTCTTTTTAAGGTTAATTCTGCTTTTTAGCGGTATCTGTTGACACCAATCGTTTTGAATTATATTACGCCTTAAAAAATATTCAATAGGGAGTGCAAACGAAGCAACATTACGGAATCTCGAATGAGAACACCACAAATGCAAAGAAGGCGAAAAAGGATTTTTTTAAAAACTTCCGCAAAAAATCATTATAACTGAACTTTTGCAAATTTCATAATTATTTGTATTAAAATGGGTTATAACAAAATTTATTAACTTTGTTATATTTTGACACAAAAATATTTTTTGTGTCTATGTTATGAAACCC
>JAIRWK010000281.1 GCA_031268995.1 Planctomycetaceae bacterium | reverse complement strand
TACGCGGTTTGTTTTTGCCCGCGAGTAAAATTCGGGTCGGAAATTTTCCAACTAAAACGCGGCGTTTGCGTGCCGATTCCAATCGGTTCCGTTTGATATTCAACCTGCAAACCAACCGGCTGCAAGCCGTCTTGCCCGCGCAATTCCGTTGCAAAAACTGCAACCAATCCGCACAAAAAAATCAAACTCGAAAAAACATACTTTGTCATGTTCATACTCCTGCTTTGTTAAAGGGAATTTAAAGTAGCTTCAGTATAAAAGCTACATAGCTTTAGGTTAAAGTCATGTAGCTTTTGGCAAAATCTACGTAGCTTTCGGTAAAATCTGTGTCTTTTTTGAACATTTGAACGGGCAGAGATCATAAATAATAGTTCTTCTTTTGGCAATATACCGAAGCTGCTATGAAATTTATTTTTTTTGACAGGATAACAGGATTACAGGATTGTCAGGATACAATAAAATCCTGCCAAAAAAAATAAAAACTGAATTTCGTAGTGCGATGAGTATAGTAGTTCTTCTTCTTTCTGCAATATACCGTAGCCGGTAAGGCGATAGGCTTCGCCCTTGAACAACCGCTTCACGTTGTTACGCTTGCCTAACGCTCTGCGTTGCAGATTTACCGCAACTTCAGGAATTTTAAAGTAGCTTCAGTATATAAAGATGGTCGCGGATCGGATTTTATTTTCCGATCTTGCGAATATCCTTCCCAAATCTGCGCCGTCTGCATGCTAATCCATAACCTTCGTTATACATTTGTTTGAGAGATTCCCCCCTATTGTGATTTATTGCAAGTTACTATATAATCCGCCCAGTGCTGTTTGCTTGGGTAATGGGATACGCGGAGGCGTTTTTTATTTTGTTCCAGTAAGTGTGCTGAAGCTACTTTAATTTCCGAATTTGACAAACCTATTCTTTTGCTTTGTCAATAAGTTTGTCCGGCGTTTTGTATTCACAATGTTTCGCGTAGTTACAAAATTTGGTATTCAACGGATTATTGCATTGTTGCTACTGGCAACATTTGTGCCGGTTGCTGTTTTGAGTGAAGCGGGGCATTTGATACCGGGAGTTGGCGGAAGTTGTGGTTGTTTTAAGTTTGTCGGGGAATGTTCTCATGAACCGAATAGTATTTGTCTGCATGATTTTTATTCTCATGATCACGAAGAACATATTGATTGCGTTGTTGATCGTAACGGCAACAATGAATCGGTCGATATTGCCGGATTAAATGGTTTTAAAATTACGAGTTGTGTTGAGCAACATTGTGATTGTCGTTGTGTGGTGCATGAGTTTTGCATGCTGTTCAACAGTTTTGGCATCACTGTTTTTATTTTTCCAATTTTCGGAGAGATTGCAGCTGAGCTTGGTGTGTTGAATTTTTTGTTGGTCTTTTGCGGCTTTTTTTCTCTGTTTCAAGCCCGTGCGCCGCCATCTGTTTAAGATGGTTTCTATCGTAAAATTCTGATGCCAAATATTGCGATGTTATAGATTGCGCAAGCGGTAGGCTTCGGTGTATTTGCAACCGTGTTATTTGATAGTTTGCCCGTGATATTTGGTTGTCGGTACGAATAATGCCGTGATATTTGAGGGGTTTTACTTCAAAATTTGACGGCAATGAAAAAAAACAAAGAAGATTTTCAAGGCAATTTTTTTTGATTAACTTTGTGAAATATAGCAGATTGCACAAACTTAAAAATCTTAATCTGGTACGCAAAATTAATTTTGGTACAAAAATTGCGAGCTTACATCAAAACGAACATGGGTGATGTGTTTTTGCCTTTAAACAACCGCTTCGTGTTGTTGCGGTGAAATGTTCGGTTTCGGAAAATTCAATGCAACTCTAATAATAAGGAATCCAAAAATGATTGAAAAAGACAAATTAAGACAATATTTTGAAAATGAAAGAAAATGTGAAAATAATATCTTCACTTTCCTTTTACCTATTTTAACAAATGTTAAAATAGGCAAGGGGGGGGGGGGGGGCAGAATATATAATTATAGGAATCGGCATTGGTGCGGTTCTTTTGGCTTTTCTGCTGAACATTATTCTTTTAATCTTGGTTTTACTCTTATCGAGCTTTTAGTTGTAATTTCGATATTTGTAGTTTTGGCAGGTTTATTTTTGCCAACGCTTCAAGTATCGCGTGAGGCTTTGCGCAAAATTCATTGTGCGAATAACTTAAAACGTATAACTATTGCCAACCAAAATTTTCACCAAGTCAACAAAACATTTCCTTGCTTCAACTCCGGCGGCTACACAAGCGTTTATGAAAGTAACGGCGCGTCTGCGTTTGCTATGATTTTACCGTTTATTGGGTTGAGTGCTTTATATGATTCGATTCACGAACCGTCTGAAAGATGGAATTTGCACATAATAACGTACCGCTCACGTTCTGAAACTCCAAATATAATGCCTCTTTGTCAAGAATCGGCGCGAACAAAAGTTGAATTGTTTCGTTGTCCGTCTGATGATGTGCATGAAAACTCGGATGAGTTTACCATCGACGGCACGCGATGGGACGAAGCAAACACGCAACACCTCGCGTCAAAAACTCCACCAACCCCGACAGCGAAAACGAATTATGTTGCGTGCAATGGTTCGGGTACCGGATACTATTATGATGCGACGGCTGCAACCGACGGCGTATTTGGCGACATGCGCAAGTCCAAATCGCTAAAGGACATTACCGACGGTGTAAGTAATACATTGCTTTTAAGTGAGGCGATTACCGGTGATGGATTTCGTGATGGCGATGAACCGGACGCATCTAAACCTTGGTTGAAATGCGCTCACCAAACCACTAACAACTGGAATTCACCGCCTTATTTTTATCCTCAATTTAAACCGCCGCTAACTTGTCCCCAATCTTATCTTGGCGGTCTTCATGATGTTTATGCTGATGACAAGTTTGATATTGGTTTGCGTATTAAGGAAAAAACTGATCATTGGCATGGTTGGCGTGGTTATGCTTGGATAATGGGCAAGGCGTACGCAACTGGGTTCACAACTTTTTATTCGCCCAATCCATCAAAACCTGATTGGGGATTTCGGTTTGGAGCAGGTTTTTATTCCGCAAGATCATTTCACAACGGCGGCATAAATGCAGCTTACGCCGATGGTTCAGTGCGTTTCACAAATAATTCTGTAGATCGCAAAGTATGGCAAAAATTGGGCGCGATAAATGACAACGGCGAAAAATTACCTGTTGTACCAAAACGCGCAGAAGCCGGTTTATTTCAGTAATCAGATTGCTCGATTTATACCGTAGCCGGTAAGGCGATAGGCTTCGCCCCTGAACAGCCGCTTCACGTTGTTGCGTTTGCCTAACGCTCTGCGTTGCAGGTTTGCCACAGCTTCAGGAATTTTAAAACAACTTGAGTATAACTTGATCGA
Source organism: Planctomycetaceae bacterium (assembly GCA_031268995.1). GTDB lineage: Bacteria > Planctomycetota > Planctomycetia > Pirellulales > Thermoguttaceae > WRKP01. Next base: position 2,319 of record JAIRWK010000281.1, on the reverse strand, counting down.
GTTGAACGAGGGCGAAGTATATCGCCCATGCTGGCTTCGGCATAAGCCGGATGATAAGGTGGACAATAATTGTAAATGATTTGAAAAAGTCAAAAAATTTTTAGGAGAAATTAAAAATGAATTACAGTAACAAAAAAGTTAAAAAATGGTCAAAAAATTACTGCGAAGATAACGTGATTTGTGGTGATTTTGGTTTTACGCTCGTTGAGCTTTTGGTGGTGATAGCAATAATTGGTCTATTGATTGGTATATTGTTGCCCGCAGTTCAATCGGCGCGCGAGGCAGCAAGACGATTGCAATGTGCGAATAATTTAAAACAAATCGCGCTTGCCAATCATAATTTTCATGATGCGCAAAGCAGATTGCCGTATTTTGGTTTGATGCGGGGTACTATTACTCCGCCGAATTCTTATGACCACAATGCGATTTCAGTTCATGTTCAGATTTTGCCGTTCATTGAACAAGCTGCGATGTATGAACATGTTGCGACGATTGAGTCGTGGGGACGGGCAATAATAACCTACAACAATAATTCAGAATTTCCCAACATACGACCGCCTAGTCAAGAAATGGCAAGAACAAAACTTGGCATGTTTCGTTGTCCGTCGGACTCAAATAAAGGTGTTACGGATGCGTTTACTCTCAGCGGTAGCACGTGGTACGGCTCCGACGGAACACATAACGCATCAAACGGCGGCGTTGCAACTCCAGCTACGCCGACAGCAGGAACAAATTATGTTGCGAGTACTGGTTCGGGTACCGGATATGGTTATGATCCGACGGGCAAGGAGTCTTCTGACGGCGTGTTTGGTCGTTTGCCTGTTGTTCCAAGAAATTTTGATAACATACCAGACGGTACAAGTAATGTTTTGCTTTTTAGTGAAACAATTATTGGTGACGGTATCAACGACGGCGACGCACCCGATCCTTTAACACCTTGGACGAAGTGTGCACATCAAGCGGCAGCGGGTACGGATTTCAACACTCTTTTTCGCGTAGATAAACCCGGCACAACATCGCTTTCACATTATCGCGGCGGAATCAATAGTCTTTATGCTGATGACAGTTTTGATATTGGTTCGCAGATTTCGGGCAATACAAATTCTTGGCATGGTTGGCGTGGTTATTCGTGGGTAATTGGTTTGTCGTATGCGACGGGTTTTACGTCTTTCTTTTCGCCCAATCCGCCTAATCCTGATTGGGGTTGGCGTTACGGGATCGGTTTTTATTCGGTAAGATCATTTCATAGCGGCGGTGTCAACGCAGTATTTGCTGATGGTTCCGTTCACTTTACAAATAACTCAATCAACCAAAAAGAATGGCAAAGATTAGGGGCAATCGATGACGGCGGCATCGCATTGCCAAGATCACAACCATATTAAATATTATACCGTAGCCGGTAAGGCGATAGGCTTCACCCCTGAACAACCGCATCACGTTGTTGCGCTTGCCTAACGCTCTGCGTTGAAGGTTTACCGTAGCTTCAGGAATTTTAAAACAGCTTGAGTATACAATTAAAATTTGGCAACATTCGATAATGTTGCCAAATTGCCCTAAAATTAAAATCATTAATAATATGTTGATTATGTTTAAAATTATATATTATGTTAAAGCCAATTTAAATTTTCTGATTCCGAACACGCAACCTCAACGACACGAAACAGCTATTCAAGAGCGAGGTTTATTGTTTGTGCAGGCTTTGGAATATTATTTTGTAGTCGTGATTATGTTGTTTAGTGTTTTGGCAATGGTTGGGTGTAGTTGCAGGCGTTTACCGCCTCCGCCTGAAGGTTTGCCCGAATTACATCCTTGCAAGATAACTGTAACATTTGGCGGTCAAGCATTTGAAGGTATAAATGTTTCGTTAGCTTCAGTTGATCCCAAAAATAAATGGAAAGCTGGCGGCAGAACGGATCAAAATGGCGTTGCAGAAATACGGACTTCATTTGCGTTTGTCGGCGCACCGTTGGGGCAGTTTAAGGTCGGATTCGACAAAATCAGAGAAGAAGCAACCGAAAACAGTAACGCCGTAATATATATTTCATCCATCCCGCTAAAATACGGTAGAAATAAAACAACAGAAATAATCGAAATTAAAAAAGGTAAAAACGAATTCAATTTTAACTACGACAACGGAGAAGAACGCATAGTACACTGAAGCTATACCGTAGCCGGTAAGACGATAGGCTTCGCCCATACCGGCTTCGGTATACTTATCATTTTCCACTTTCTCAATCTTTTTGCTTTAACGTGCTTGAAGAGCTTATGGACTCCGGTTGACCGTTATGTATCGCAGTATAACTCGATTTTAACGTCATT
>JAIRWK010000237.1 GCA_031268995.1 Planctomycetaceae bacterium | reverse complement strand
ACTAACGGCGAAGGACAAATTGACCGTGAATATGCTGCCGGACGTGGTCGAATGGATTTATTCATTGAATTTAAAGGAACACAACACATTATCGAGGTCAAATTGATTCACGATTACGATACACCAACCGAAGTGAAAAACGAAGGTATTGAACAAGTTCTTTCTTATCGAGATAAGATTGGCAAACATGTCCCGTGTTACCTCCTGATTTTCGACCGGAGAAGCGAAAACAAAAAACTTGCTTGGGAACAACGGATTACTTGGGATGTTGAAGGAGAAGTTACTGTCGTGGGATGTTGAGATAGGTTGTTGGTTTGAGTGGTAAGTTTCATCTTTGGGCAGACATTGTACTGGTTGTGGTATAGCTCACATCTTGTTTTGTTTTTTTTGTGTGTATTTTTTGTTTTCGCTCAATATTTGTGAGCGGTTATGGATTGGGGTATTTCTTTGTCTTAAAAATACTTATCTGTTGTTAGGTTCTAAATTGAGGTTGGGTATCTGATGTAAGTTTTTCAAAAGTCCCGATTAGAGTTGGATAAATTTCTTGACAAATCCGTTTAATCAGCTACACTACAACATAACATTTTTCAGCGTAAATCTTGATCTATACTCAAGCTGTTTTAAAATTCATGGAGCTGATTACGGAAGCGCAGCAACGTGAAGCGGTTGTTCAAGGGTGAAGCCTATCGCCCTACCGGCTACGGTATAATTGTGCTAAAATCTGTATTGGTGGTAAGTTTGATCAATGTCAGATACGGTTATGATTTGGATTTATGCTCAAGCCGTTTTAAAAATTTTCGAAGCTGCGATAAACTTGCAACGCAGAGCGTTAGGTATACTCAAGCTACTTTAAAATTCCTGAAGCTGGACACGCAAGCGTAACAACGTGAAGCGGTTGTTTAAGGGCGAAGCGTGTCGTCCTGCCAGCTACGGTATGGTGTGTTTTTTTGACCGGATTTTAATCGACAGATCTGACGAGTACGTGGTAATTAGTTGGTCGTTAGATTCTGAAAACAAGGGAAAATTGATTTATGCTTAGCAATATAAAGATAGGTACAAAATTATTTTTGAGTTTTGCGTTGTTAATAGTGATGTCAGCGTGTGTTGGTGTGAATGGTTGGTTTGGTGTTGCTGGGGTTAATGGCGGTTTTAAGGTACTGCAATATTTCGGCGGCGTTTCTGACAAAGGTTACATGACAATTATTGGAGGTTCGCGGGCAATGACCGCCGCAACTCGGCATGTTTACGCCAAAGACCCTGAAGGCGCAAAAAAAGTTACAGAAGAAATTGAGCAAACGAAAGCATTTCTTGCCGACATCACAAAACAAATAAACGAGGATAAATTCTACTCTAAAGAATTACACAACCAATATCTAGGCAAAGTTGCGGCGGCTGAATCCGCTCTTGGTAATTTTGCAAGTTTGAGCAAACAGTATGAAGAGTTACAAAAAACGCGTGTGAGCAAGAGTGCGGCATTTGATGCGTTGTATCTTGAGACGGGAGTTGTGCTTGGCGAGATACTTAAAACGGTTGACAGCCGATACAAAGGGCAGATTGAGTCGCCTGCTTACGACGGCGACGTAACCTTACATTACTTCAAAAAGAATAAGATCGCGCGTGATTGTCGTGGTGCGTTGACCGCGTTTAGGATATCTTACGACGCTTACCAACTCGCTATTGGGGAAGAAGCGGGCAAAGCCGCATACGGTAAGATGTCGGCGGCTTACGATAAATTTTTCTTGACAATAAAAGCCTTCGAGTCTGTTCCTTTTGAAGATGAGCTTGCGGCGAAAATCAGTAAGATAAAAGAGCTTGCAAGCGGTATAAAGTCAAATTTGGCGGCTATTGCCCAGACGATAAATGAGCAAAATACACTTGTCGCGAGTTTATTGAAAGCCAGTTTGAAATTCGAGGAAGAGACTCACGCGCTAATGACATCAATACGTGAAATTTATGACCAGTCGGTAGCGAGTGGAACAGACGCGGTTGCGAGGTCAACGTTTCTTGCGGTTTTGATTGGTTGTGTGGTAGTGGTGTTATCGCTTTTTGTTGCGTGGGTGATTGCGTGCAATATTACGCCAGGCATTAGGGAAGTTGCGGAGTCAATGCATAAAATAGCATCGACGGGTGATTTAACTGTTAATGTGAGCGAGCGGCTCAAAAAACGCAAAGATGAGATTGGTGCGTTGGCGAATTCGTTTACATTTTTGACCAGTGATTTTCGCAGTGTTGAGAAATTAGCGGTGAGTTTGGCGGAGGGCAACTGGGATGTGGATGTGGCAATTCGAGGCGAGCATGACGTGATGAATATTCATCTTGATCAGATGTTGCGTCAAGTCAATGAGGTTTTGAGTGAGGTTGACAATCTTGTTTTGGAAATTGTCAATGGAACGATTCGTTTGGCTTCGGCGAGCGAGCGTCTTTCGCGAGGTGCGGCTCAATCAGCGTCGAGTATTGAACAGATTTCGGCATCAATAAACGATATTGGTTCGCAGACGAGTAAGAGTGCGGAGAATGCTGATGCGGCGAACAAGTTGGCGGGTAATGCAAACAGTGCGGCGGCGACGGGGCAAGAGATGATGCAAAAAATGGTTGTGTCAATGCAGCAAATAACGACTAACGCAAATGATGTTCAACGTGTGGTGAAAGTGATTGATGATATTTCGTTTCAAACGAATCTTCTTGCGCTTAATGCTGCGGTTGAAGCGGCGCGGGCGGGATCGCATGGCAAGGGGTTTGCGGTGGTTGCGGAGGAAGTGCGTAATTTAGCGGCAAGAAGTGCAAAAGCAGCCGCCGAAACTACTCAAATGATCTCAAACAACAATCTACAAATCCAAGCCGGCGCAGATGTAGCTGCTCAAACCGCAGATACGTTGGTATCTATTGTAGATCAAGCCTCGCAGGTCGCTGATTTGATCGGAAAGATTGCGAATGCGAATCAAGATCAAGCAAACGCTGTTTCTCAAGTTTCTTCAGGTTTAGGACAAATTGAAAATGTTATTCACCAAAACAAAGAAGACGCAGAAAACACCGCGACAACCACAAACGAAATGAAACAAAGAACACATAAACTAAAAGAGTTGGTAGAAAATTTCCACCTCAAAAAAATTACCCCAGATTCATTTCCTCAACAAATAAACTCCCTAAATAATATTGATTGAGTAAACGGTTACTTTGTTCGTTTCGTGTCTTTCGTATTTTTCGTGCCTTTCGTGTTGAAAAAATCCACTGAAAATACCGGACAAAAGATGCGAGAATATCCTCACGAACATTCTTTGCAGAGATTGTTTGTGAGTCTTGACAACATTACGAGTTCGCCGCATTTTGCGCAAGGTTGGCTTTGATAAATTCGGGCTTTTTCCGGCATTGGGATTCGTGCTGGCGTAATCGAAAAGATACGATCAAAATCCGTCCGCATAACACGGTCAATCATCAATTCGCGAATCCTTTTCCGACCGTCAGCATCCTCAGGATCAAGTTTTTTTTGCTGTTCACTCAAATCGTACAAGAAACCTCTCGAAACTGTTCCGTCCGCATCTCTTTCAACACGCGGCGAAATTCGTACATTCTTGTCGTTGCTACGGCGAAAAAATGAGTACACATTTTTGCCATAGTCAAGAAAAATAAGATTGCCCTTGCCGAAGGTACAACCAACAAGAAATTGAATTGCATCAACCGCGCACATATCTGTTTCCACTGCGGCAACCAACTCTTCATCTTCAGCACGACCGAACTCACGAAACACCCAATCACCAACCCGCAACCCAAACGACAAACCAACACAATAATGCCCGTGAAAAGAAATCACCGCCTCTATTTGTTCCTGCGTCAACTTACAACCGTTAACACCAAAATTGTAATTTGACATAATTCTTTTAAGACGAATATACTCAAGTTGTTTTAAAATTCCTGAAGCTGACTACGAAAGCACAACAACGTGAAGCGGTTGTTCAAGGGCGAAGCCTATCGCCGTGCCGGTTGCGGTACATGAAAGGCACGAAAAACACAAAAAGTTTCTTTTAAATTCCCCTTTCGTATCTTTCATGCCTTTCGTGACGAAACATACCGGCTACGGTTATACGCCGCATTTTATTCTTCGTAAATGCCTTCGTCAAAGAGAGCGGTGATAGCTCCTGCCGCTGCGTCCGCGTCCTCTCCATCAACAACTAACTCCAAACGATCACCCTTAAACGCACCCAACGCCAAAAGATCAAGAACACTACGACAATCAGCAACATAACTACCTTTCAGCAATTTTATTTCTGACACAAACTCATTTGCCTTTTTTGCCAGCGTCGTCGCAACCCGCGCATGTACACCGCAAGCATGATTAACTGTCAATGTTTTTTTAATGTTACTGATCATAATTCTTTATGATGGAGTTTTTAAAACCTTAATCGTTATACCGTAGCCGGTAGGGCGATAGGCTTCACCCTTGAACAACCGCTTCACGTTGTTGCGCTTGCGTGTTCAGCTTCAAGAATTTTAAAGTAGCCTCAGTATAAGTGAACGATATATTTTGTCCTCTTTGTCCCTTTTGTCTCCAATGTCCCTTGAAATATTGGACAAAAAGGTATGAACTGTTTGTGTAATATTGGGGCAATTATTATTTAGCGCAGAATAACACCCCGCGCAACAAAAAATCAAAACGCAACCGCCATTTGAACTAACCATTCCATCGCACTTTAAATTTCGACCGCCGCCTACTTATCTGTTATAAGCAGGCTTCAACGTTTTTGTGTTATCGAAATTCGCGGTATATTATCGAAATTCGCGGTATAAATGGCGGTGTTATTTTCCAAAAGAGTTGTTGTCAGCTTCTTCGAGAAGTTGCAATACATCTTCTTTGCTTTTTGCTTGTTTTAGGAATCTGCAAAAAGTATCATCTTTGAGTTGTCGTGTGATGTGTTCCAATGTTCTCAAATGTTCACCGGGTTTATCGTGCGGCGAAACTAACAAAAAGAAAAGTTGAACCTTCTCACAATCCAAACTCTCAAAATCAATACCATCCGCACTGATTGCTATACAACCGACTAAGCGATCAACGCTCTCATGTTTTGTATGCGGAACGGCAATACCGCGACCGATACCTGTCGAGCCTAATTCTTCGCGTTTGACTATCGCTTTGACTATCGCTTCGTAATCCGATTCTTTGATCCCGCCAGCATCGACCAAAGAACGAACCATTTCACGTATTACTCCCTGCTTATTGGATGCCTTGACTTCCGCACTTACCGCATCAGGCAAAATAAAATCGGCAAACTTCATTCACAACACTCCTTATATGTTAAGTTTTAAGGTAAAACAAACCAACTCTCCAAAAAACGTCCTTGAAAATCAATAAAAATCCAACCCCACAAAAGGTCGGACACTCCTTTATATCGAAGCCAGTAAAGGCGGTAGGCTTCGCCCTTGAACAACCGCTTCACGTTGTTGCGATTGCGTGTCCAGCTTCGGGAATTTTAAAACAACCTGAATATATAAAGTACAAACACAAAACAAAAAAATCAATACTATACCGTAGCCGGTAGGGCGATAGGCTTCGCCCTTGAACAACCGCTTCTCGTTGTTGCGCTCGCCTAACGCTCTGCGTTGCAGGTTTACCGCAACTTTAGGAATTTTAAAGTAGCTTCAGTATATACCATGATCGGCGTAAACAAAAAGTTGTTGCACCGCGTCAACTGATGTCGTGTTTTACGTCATGATTTTTATTGTGGTCTTGTATTTTTTCTTTATATTTTTTTATCTGTTGCTCTAATTTGGCAACTATTTGATCGACAGAGCCAAACATATCACTTGAACGATGACTTGCAACGAAGTTACCTTTATGTTCGGGTGTTACGATGACTTCTATTTTTGGCTCGTCGTTTTTTTCGAGGTCAATTATCACGTCGATTGCTTTCAGACGCTCAAAAAATCTCTGTAATTTCAACAACTTAGTTGAAATTTTTTCTTTGGTCGCGTCGGAAACTTCTCCGTGCCGCGTTTCAATATTTACTTGCATGAAAATTCCCTTTCACAATTTTTACACCGAAACCGACAAGTACGGCAAATCCCGCCTTTTCCATATTTTGCTCGCAATATGAATTTCGATAAATTGAATGTACCGAAATTGGTATAGGCGGTAGGATTCGTCCTTTAACAACCGCTTCACGTTGTTACGCTTCCGTGTTCAGCTGCGGAAATTTAAAGTAGTTTTAGTATATGTTTTTTTCTGCTGCGCTATGCGTTGCAAAAAAACGCCCCACGCAGAAGGGCGGAAAGTATAACTCAAATTTTATTTTTGACAATACACCATATAGCCCGCCGCGATGGATGGCTTAGGCATACTGTAGTTATAGTGTAACTATTCAGTCGAATGATTTAATTTATTTTTTAAACCGCGAAATACGCTAAAAGAGCACGAAAGGTTGCGAATAATTTAGTTTCGCGTCTTTTCGCGTAAATTTCGTGTGTTTCG
>JAIRWK010000202.1 GCA_031268995.1 Planctomycetaceae bacterium | reverse complement strand
CTTAAATGATGATGTATAATTAACCCGCTTCTTGACCATAAAAACTCCTAATAAAAAATGAACATAATAAATATCTTTCAACCTTATTAAACTGTCCAGCTTTTTAAGTCCACCGCTGTTATCGTCAACTTTCCCCAAACATCAAGAGTTATAGTAGTTGTTCCGATGTAGGGATTTGTTGTTCGTGTTGATATAACGGTTGTCATGTCTGGTTTGTATTTCGTGATTGTGAATACGACGCTCATCTTGACGGTAATCGAGTGTGTTCCTGCATTGCTTGACGAAGCTGTGAAGCTGATATTGCCACCATTGCCTGTCGTTTGATTACATGTTACATCGGCTGTGGGTGAAATTTCGTATTTCCATGATTGGCTGGTTACCTTTTCCTCTGCATTCATTGGCGGTTTGCCGTTATATGAACCTTCTGCGCTGTACGCTGCGTTCTCGCCAACAGCAACCTTTGAAATAACTTGACCAGCTGCGTCTTTCGGTAATGTCTGATCAATAGCAACATTAACAGTTACTTCGGACAATAAAATCACGTACCAAAAAACAGTATTGGCGGTAGGCTTCGGTACTGCATAAAGCACACACGGATTATTGTTTATTTTTAGTTCCGGGTAATTTGGGGTTTAGCAAGTCTCGTAGGTATTGTTGGTCTTCCTTGCAAAGGTCGGAAAAGTCTAGCGTGATCTGTTTACCATCTTCTTTTTCGATTGTTACGGATCGTTGTTTGAAATCGTAGGAAATATATTTGGCGTTGGTGCGGAAAATTCCGTCTTTGGAATGCCAATACCGAAATTGTACTTCAGACAATAATTTTTTACGTAATTCAGAAAGTTGACTTTTTTGTTCTTGGAGTTGTTCTTTTTGTTTTTCTTCCGCTTCTTTACGTTTTTTGGTTTCCCAAGTTTCCCAGAGGTTGATGTATTCTTGTTCGGTTTTGTTGAGGTTGGACAAGCTAATTTCTTCTTTTTTGCCGTCTTTCAACTCAAGCGTAATAATCTTATCATCCAAAGATAAATATTTCGCGTCCCTACAAACAACTTGATTATCCGCCGACTGCCAATCATGATATAACGTACAAAAATCCTCTATCGCTAAATTACGAAGCGCAAGACGACGATAAACGTAACTTTTGTTACCATGTCCAAGTTTAGTAATTTCAATTGATTCTTTTGTGCCGTCTACTTTTTCAATAATTACAAAATTATCGTTACAAGAAATATATTTTGCCTTAACCAGTTTATTATTATCACCAAAATACCAATTTGCGAAACCGTCTTTTTTGTCTTCCTCTTTTTTTATTTTGTCTGCAAGACGGTGAATTTTCTTTTTGACCTTTTCAACAGAGCCCTCTGAAAAAGCCCAAGGAACTTCTACCGACAATGGATCATTCTTTTGCGGATACAATTCTACACCGTACATAATTATTTTTTCTTTAAACGGCTCATTCATTAAAACGCCAACAATATGCAGCCAATCGTCCTGAATTTTTTGGGTTAGTTCATCTGGGTTATCAAATTCTTTTTTATTTTCTTTGATAAATAGCCATGCTCTTGGATGTGCATTTATCGCTCTGTAACGTTCAACAATTTCAAGAAAAACTTTTTTACGTTCATCTCCAAGTACAATTTTTTGTTCAGGTAATTTTCTTCTACCCGCTTCAATATCTATCCATAGTTGCGCCGTTTCCATTGCTAAATCGAAAGATTTCTCTTCCTCGAAAACAGCTGCATTCATAAGAAACGCCCAACCGACATCTTTATTGCCAGCCCGATAAGAATTTTGTGCTGCACGTAGGTAATAAGAATGATAATTACTATTGCCTGAAAAATGAGGATCGTCATAATAACGGTGTCCGTCCTCCATCTGTACACGCCATGCGAGATCGTACAAACCAACAGACTCAAATTCCAGAGACAACGGATATGTCGAGTTGGGTTCCAAAAAAGGTATTGGCGTGCGTACCCACTGAGTAAGAACGTGCAAATTACCATAGTCAATTCCACTTTTTGCTAATAACGGTAATATGATCACACGGCATTCGTTGAAGTCATACCAATATTTCCTAATTGGCGAACCTTCATATTTTCTTAACATGGCATGCCACTCGCTAAAGTAAGAATTAGAAGAAGTTCTAAATATTTCAAGCCAATCAACTACATTTGATTCGGGAAAATAATCCTTAAAACGATCAAGAACTTCACTATCAAAAAATTGTATTTTATCAAATCGTGCAAGAACTACTTCAACTGTTGAGTTATCGTGAATTTTAGGATACGATTTTAGTTTTTTAACATTCGTAAACATTTCACGATTCAATATAGAACACTCAACAGATGTCAGCTTGATTTCTTGCCAAATTTTACGTGCAAGATTTGCCGATTCGCGTACATTGTCAATATTCATAGTTTCATTTTTTTCCACCTGAGCAAAACAAAATGATACAAAAATGTCAAAAACCAACACGAATATAACAACGATTATAATATTTTTTTTAATCATAATTTATAAGCCTTTTTTTATAGTTGGTTGTGGTGGACGAATGTAGCAATCGTAGCCCTTTTTTCTCATTTCCACAAATGGTATTTTTTTGTAAATTGACTGTAATACAGATCTCATTGCTTCAAGTAATCCTAAATCTTCCCCATTAATATCTTCACTGCCATTATAAGCATCCACGAGACCAGTATAGAAACCATTTGCAGGAGTATGACCCGATACTATAAAGTGAACTAAATGACGACCTGTTCCACGCCAACAGGTATTATGATCTAGGCTCTCCATATATGCGCCAGCTTCCATGAAGAAAGTCAAATTTTCAGGTGGCAAGCAACGATTCATGATTGCCCACTCAGTTTGCCTTCGCATCAAATCGAACTGCCTAACATGGCTAACTTCGTGCATTGCCACCGAACGGATCTCTTCTAATTTTTCCACCGTATCGTATGCTACTTTGGACAACATAACGGCATATATTTTTTTATTTGCGCCAGGGAACGCACTTGCTAAGGTACGTCCCATTGTTTCTAATTTTGTAGCGTATCTTATACTCGCATTACCACTGATGGCAAAATCGGTACCATAGATACTGTCTAGTAGTTGTCCATTTATGTCTTCGGTTAACGCATCCATTGGGGGCAAAATAGCTAATGTGGGTACCTGAATTCGTCTCGTTTCCAAACTCGCTGCAGTAGCGGCTCCCTGATATGTACCTTGTGCAACACGTATAGTTCGAGACAGGTTTAATTTGTTATCTATTGATACGGAAATTGTTGTAGAAAAACGTCTATTGGCGATATCTTCAGGAAGAATTACGCTACAACCATTCGCACCATACGAGATGTGAATCAAATTATTTGACCCGATATTTATACCATTATTGAGACCTGGAATCGTCCATGAAAACTTTCCATTGAATGTATTACCTCCTTTAACAGTAAATTTAATTGGATATGAATTTTTGTTGATAACGGGGCGTCGCTCTATGTCTTTTTCATCTTTATCTTTATAAATTTGTGTTTCAACGAGAGACACGACGGAAACTTTAAGCAGTTCAGTATGTCCCATACTCTTATTATCGGGAGGCGTATAGGTAGCAGCAATGTTATTGTCTCCGATGTTGATACCCTCAATATAAAATGTTTTGGGAAAATTAGAGATACCGTAGCTCTGTCCAGATATTATTGAATTTTTGATTCCCTTTGTTGCTTTATCCCAGACACGTATTGTGGAATTATCAGGTAATACTTTTATTGTACCTAACATATTTTCTTTCGGTGTCACTGTAACGGTGAAGGCTACCAAATCATCTTCATTTGCACATTCTCCGATATACAAATAATCCCAGACAGGTTCAAGCTCTCTATGAGTATCATTGGGGCAATTACCTGTGGCTATATTAGGACAGTTAGCAACGCAATTCCAATTCGCTGTGTACTCTTTGGCACAATCATGATCGTCGTTTAACATAACCGGAACAGCATAAACGGCAAGTGTTGTATCTCCGATATTTACCATTTTACCAGGTGCTTCAACTTTCAATTCATAAACGGTCAAATTTTTTGTTACAGTTTCAACATTTGTGCCACTATAAGAAGCTGTCAATTTTTGATCGTTTACGCTATCACTTGGCGATTCACCTGATTCAACATAGCACAACGCTTCTTTATCGGACAACGTAAGGTTTAAAGAATCTGATCCGGTTCCGCCCGTGACACTTTGATATAATTTTAACTTATCGGAGGCGGTTAAATTGATTGTATCTTCTGTTAAAGTTGCATCGACAGTTATTTTTACTTCTCGGCGTGGGCTTTTGACAGGCAAATAATCATCCGCTGTTATTGTCAACTTCCCCCAAACATCAAGAGTTGTAGTAGTTGTTCCGGTGTAGGGATTTGTTGTTCGGGTTGATATAACGGTTGTCATATCGGGTTTATATTTCGTGATCGTAAATACGACGCTCATCTTGACGGTAATCGAATGCGTTCCTGCATTGTTTGACGAAGCCGTGAAGCTGACATTGTCACCTTCACCAGTTGTTTTACTGCATGTTACGACAGACGCAGTCGAGATTTCATAAGACCATGATTGGCTGGTTACCTTTTCCTCTGCATTCATTGGCGGTTTGCCGTTATATGAACCTTCTGCGCTGTACGCTGCGTTTTTGTCAACAGCAACCTTTGAAATAACTTGACCAGCAGCGTCTTTCGGTAATGTCTGATCAATCGTAACACTAACTGTTACATCTGCCATTACATTACTAATACCTAGCAACATTACTGTCACGGATAAAATACTCTTAAGCATGATATTTTTCCTTTCGTTAAAAAGTTGTTCAAACGTTCATTTTAATTTTCCCACTTGTGCCGTTCTAAGAAAAATTTTGGTGTACCATTTTTTTGTTCCTCAATTGATTTTCTGACGGATTCGTTGCTTTCATATAAATTTTTAAAAGCTGCTTCCATTGCTTCACGCCATTCCTTTCGTAGTGCTTCGTCCCATTGGTTAAGCCGCCATTTCATACTATCCACAATCGGCTCAAATACTTTTTTATCCTCCTGTGTCATGGCAACTGATTTTTGATACGCGGCAATTCTCCGCTTACGTTGCATTGCCATACCGCCGACTTTGGCGTAAATCTTATCTAAATTATTCCAAAAAACCAGTACCTGCCACGCTTCGTAAGAATCAATATTTTGGGGAAAACGCGGCGGAATGGCTTTGTAACGACTTTCGCTTGGCAAATAGTGCGATACCATCGGAATAAGTCCTTCGGCATAAGTTTTATTTCCTTGCAAACGTTCAACCATTACTGCTGAAATAATTGTATTGAAGCTGTAGTTGCGTCTTATCTTGACGTAGTAAAAACCTCTGGTCAACATAAACTGTTTATAAACACCGCCCCAGAAATCGCGTACTCTACTTTTTGCAAGCGGCGGCATCTTCCGCGCAATTTGTTCTGCCGCTTTGGAATGTTCTCGCCAAGTATAATAAGGATCACCTTTCCACGCCTCCTTCGCCGGATAAATCTCAATTACATAATCACGCAAACGATTCATACCGCCATGTCCGTCTTTGTTGAAAAAATACATCCCTTGCTTAAATGCGCCATCATGTTTTACCTCAAGCAAGTACCAAATATCAGGACCGTCTTTCGTCAATGGATACGCTTCGCCGTGATCGTCCCATTCGGATTGGCGGCGATAACCATTGAGCGGATCCCAGAGCGTTTTTGGGTTATCGGTTTTAAGCCAATGTACCCATCGGCGAATTGTGTCGTCTGGTGTTGCATTGGGACCAATAAAACTATTTACCCTGTAATAAGCCTCAGTAAAGCGTATATTCCGATCTAACGGCGACACGCAAGCACACATTACAGCCCAATTATGAACAGTTCGTCCGAGCCAATCGCCTTGTGTTTTCCAGTCTTCGCCGTAGAATGTTGCGTAAGTTTTGGGTAGCGGTTTTGTTAATTTTGAGAGTTGGTTATTCATCGCTTTTAATTCTTCAACTGTTGGCGGTGTTGCGCGGAGAGGAAAACCGCGAAAATCTTTTTTTAGAACTGAATACGACTTGACCGTAAATATTTCATTGGCTGGTTTGCGACCGGACATATTGAATGGTTGCGTTGACTTGGCAACTCCGCCGCCATAAGTGCCAACCAAAAAATGTGCATCCTTGATCGGTAGAATTTTCGTTACAAAATTGTCAG
>JAIRWK010000201.1 GCA_031268995.1 Planctomycetaceae bacterium | reverse complement strand
AAATTCTCCACCGCGTTTTGCACCACTTGAGGCGTTTTAACTATAATCATTTGGATTCCTTCCTGCTTTGAAATAAATTTTTTAACTAGGGTTCATCTAGCCCTGATGCCGTTAATTATAACACGTTTGGGGATTTTGCAAAAGTTTAGATATAACTTAACGGTGCCGTCGGACAATCCTCCGTACTACTTTCTGAACTATCAACAAAACGTATGTAACTTCCTCCGGTTGTTAATGTTCGTTTCATTGGATCGCTTGGACAGGTCATGATATTAAGAAATAATTGGACAACATCATGAACATGCCAACCAAATGCAGAAGCCCCCGAATGTCCACCACCGCCGCCAATCAATGGTCTGTTATAGTCAATCAAACCATGAAGGTGCGGTTGTTCCATGTAAGGCAATAAGCGTGATTGAACCGAAAACATAGAATTTGTAACTGAACTACCTGTTACTCCGTGTCCATCCGATCCAATACCCGGAAAACATTCAAATGCAGAATGATAGTTGTGCAACGCAAGCCCAAATTGTTTCAGGTTATTTGCACAACTCATTCTTCTCGCAGCTTCGCGGGCGGCTTGAACCGCCGGTAAAAGCAACGCAATCAAAACACCAATTATCGCAATTACCACCAAAAGCTCAATCAATGTAAATCCAAAATTTATGCAAACACAATTCGCATTACAATTTGACCGTCTTAATTGATACTTCCTAGCCCCCCCCTCCTGCCTATTTTAACATTTTGGCAATTTGAGAGGGTTTTGATTGGATTCCGTTCACAGATTTCAATATTACCGTCATGGTAAATTGGTTGATCAAGAGTTAAAAAACTCCCCACTAAACTTTCAAACTTCGACATATTTCTCCTTTCAATTTATTGAAAGAAATTAAGCAATTCATACTTGAAATCACGCAATAACCGCAAACTCACTCATAAAAAAGTCGCGATTGCAAATTGCGAAAAAATAAATTTCCGATCCAAGTACGTTTGCTTTTGAATGACGCTTCGTTGCTCCTACGAGCGTTGTTAAATTTGTATTGAAACAAAAAAATTACTAAACATTCACTTTAAATTTTGTTGCCCCCAACACAAGGCGATGATTATGACATGTTGTTTGTTTCAAACAAGTGGGGGGACTAAAAAATAAGAGAAAAATAGAGATATTACGAAATTCATTTGAACTTAATGCGATAACATCAAAAGATATAAAAAATATTGATGACAACATGAACTAGAGATAGGTTGCTGGTATTACCGATAGAACAAACCGCTTTGCGCTGTTGAGATTGCCTCGTTTGGCAAGTTATACCGTAGCCAGTATGGGCGGTAGGCTTCGCCCTTGAGCAACCGCTTCACGTTGTTGCGCTTGCGTGTTCCGCTACGGGAATTTTAAAACAGCTTGAGTATATGAGAACTTACAAAAACCATTTTTAACGGAAAAAGTATTATTGAAGCAGTTTTTGGAAGTGTTCCCTTATGCGTTTTTGGAATGTTTTATTATTTCCATTTGCAACAGGTCATCAATTCTTCCGTTTTGCAAGAATTGTTCTGCGATTACAGTTGTGAGAAATACTCCGTGTCGGCGTGCGGCAATACTGTAATTTTCAAGATGGCGAGCAAGATTGCGCTTGTATCTTTCGCGGCTTATACTGTCAACATATAACTCGAGCTGCTCGGCAGTTTCACTGTCAACTAATCTCAAATTTCCATGTTGGGGCGGCTCTTTGTCCGATTCCGCAAGTAATTGTACCAAAATTGTAATTGCAGAATTTCCTGAAACTTGCGAAACAAAATTCGTCGGGTCTGCCGGAAATAACAAATCACTCACAACAATCCTTATTCCATGCGGTCGCCAACTTGGCGGCAATTGGTCAATTGCGTCAGCAGGCGATACACGGGTTTCAAGCTCGAAAACCTCCCACTCAAGCGGCGGCAAATGAGAACGCTCCAAAACCCGACAACCATTGTCCGTAACATGAACTCGAAACGAAAACTTCGACTCGGCTGCCGCAGAAGCAAAAAAACCGGCAAGAGCATACGCCGCAGCAGATTTTTGAGTCTTATTGAGACTCATTGATTTTGAAACATCAAGCAATAAATCAACATGCGGATTGACCTCCTCACGAAAAAGTTTCACCGCAAGCCTATCACTGCGGGCATAACTATTCCAATCTATTCTACGAAGATCATCGCCCATGTTGTAATCGCGGTGTTCCATAAATTCGAGACTACTTCCGATTGTGCGTCCTAGCAGATTGCCCGTCGTACCTGCCGATGTCTGCAGCGGTTCGGAAAACATGACCTGACTCCCAAAACGATAACCAAGCATAATATTTTCATAATCCATTTTTATTTTTCCATTTCATTGATGTATTGCTTCAACCTTTCGAGTTCGTCAGTTATGGATCGCAATTTCAACATATTTTCAACCCGTTTAATGAGTTCAAATTTGTTTACAGGTTTGCTCAAATAGTCATCGCAACCAGCAGCTACAGCACGCTCTATATCGCCAAGCTCACTCAACGCCGTAACCATTATGATCATAATTCCCTTCGTTCTCGGATTCGCCCGTAACTTCTCACAAACCTCAAACCCGCTCATCTTCGGCATCATTATGTCCAACAGAATCAAATCCGGCTTTGCCGCAATCGCCTTTTCAAGCGTTTCCGCACCGTCGTGCGCGGTAATAATTTCATAATCGAAATTATAATTCGCACTGGTAAGATACGCGTCAAGCAATTCGACATTGACAATATTATCATCAGCGATAAGTATTTTGTATTTCATTTTTCGTTTTCGTGTTGTTTGATTCTTGCGGAGATACTTGAGGAGATGGCATCTTCGGCTTTTTGGCGATCACCGGATTCAAAATAATACGCACTCAAAACGGTATATCCGAATGGATCATTTGGCGTGAGTTTACAATAATCTTCGGCGTATTTTATTGCTTCGTCAAGATTACCGTTTCTTTTGACAAATGCCGCAAGAGCATTATAAGCCAACGCGAATTCTGGCGAATTCTCCGTCAATTTCTTCAACCCGTCAATCGCATCCGAAACTTTACCATTGCGATAAAGCTCAATATATGAATCGTATTGTTCAAGTGAGGTAGGCATCTTAATTTATATTTGGTTAATGGTTTATCTGGTTAATAGTTATGGCGAAACCAGCACGGACGGCAGGCTTCACCATAACACAGCGTATTTTGCCGTGTTCAAATTCCGTTTGAACAGGTAGAAACATCCGGCAACATAAAGACGGGAATCATACCACTTGCCAAGATTCATTACAACCATAGCCGAAAGAAATGCCATCCGCCAAAAAAACAAATTAGGCATCGCCTTGAAATAAAATTACCATTAATGCTTTAAAATTAGGGGTGGTTCCTTTTGCTTTAAACCAAATTTTTAGGGAACTTCGGATTAAGGATGAAAAGCCGAATTAGTGCAAAATAATACGAATTCCCTTGAAATCAATCAAGACCATTTTTATACCATAGCCGGCATGTACGGCTGACTTCGCCCCCAAACAACCGCTTCATGTTGTTTTGATTTCGTACCTTTCGTGATAAAAAATTTTTAACACGAAAAGCACAAAAAGTATGAAAATTTCAGCACCTCTTCTCAACACACAACATTTACACGGCAGTTTACACGACGGCAAAATCTGCTACACTTGTGCCATGTCATGACCGCTCACAATGAAGTCTTTGGTTTGTTCGCATCTGAGATTTCGTTGACTTTTGCTTGCCTTGCGCAACAATATAGCCGTGAACGGTTACACCTTAACAACATTGGGGAATTTCTAAAAATACCTTTGCCAAAAACAAATTATTTCAAATTCAGTCGATAGAAATCGACCGAATTTCGAATAAAATTAATTTTTAGAAATTTCCCTTAACAAAATTCAAATAAAAATGAAATGTATTTTAACTTTACAAATCGCTATTGCCGCAATTTTGATCGCCGCAAACCTTAACGCAGAACCTTATGACTTGCAATTGCGATCCAGATCAAACGACGGCAAAATTACTTACTCAACCGTAAAACTTGACCCCGCCGAAACAACTTTCTTGTTCATTCCAACACGTAACGAAAAACAATTGCAAAACAGAATAAAAGCCGTACTCGATAAAACTAAAGAAAACGGCTCGCCGGTAATAAATTACACAACCAAAATCGTAAAAAATAAAACAAAAAATAATGTCTTTCTTGGCACGTTGCCCAACGATTCTAATTTGATGCCCAATTTGAAAGATGTTGTCGTTATCCGCGATTTGGTTAACCTCCCCAACGCGAAAAATTATCTCGACCGCGAAAAAACTATTATCGAACTCGAAAAGCAAGGTGTCAAAACGATTTCTTCCGTCGATTTGCTTGGCGGTCAGGCTTTCAGATACGCTGACGATAAAAGAAAGCATGTTGTCGTCATGGTTAGCGATGATCACTACAAAGCCGATGAATGGATGCCGCCGATGATCGAACAGTTTCAAAACGAATCCGACCTCTACTTCACAATATTGCACGGCGAAGGCGGAGATATATTTCACGGTATTGACGAAATTGATACCGCAGATTCGCTTGTGGTGTTTTTCCGCCGGTTGGCATTGCGGAAAGATCAACTGGATAAGGTCAAAAAATTTGTCGAATCCGGACGCGGAGTTGTTGGTTTGCGGACGGCTTGTCATGGATTCTCTCTCGGTGGAAAGACAAAGTTGCAACCAGACCACGCACAATGGCACGAGTTCGACAAAAAAATTCTTGGCGGCAACTATCACGGACACGGCGAAGATAGGCTCGGAAGCGAAATCTCAAGTAACCCCGAACAAGAAAATTCGCCAATCCTAAAAGATGTCAAACCCGCAACTTGGCACAGTACCGGTTCGGTATATTTTATGAATCCTGTTGCCGAAAACGCAACTATTTACCAATACGCACACTCAACCGAAACAAAAGACCCAAATCAACAGAAAAGAAAAAAAATAACAGAGAAAATTCCCGTAACATGGACAAAAACTTACGGTAAAACCAAAATCGCTTTCACCGCTCTTGGGCATTGGGACGATGCCAAAGAACCGCAATTCAAGAAAGTTTTTTTGAACCTGATAAAATGGTCTGTTGAAAATACCGAAACCAATGTTGAGCGATAGGCTTCGCCACAAAACAACCGTTTCGTGTTTTAAATCGGCACGTAAACGACGCAGATTTGGGAGAGATATTCGCAAGATCAGAAAGTAGAATCTGATCTGCGATTATCTTTAACGAGTCTGCGTTATACCGTAGCCGGTAGGGCGATAGGCTTCGCCCCTGAACAACCGCTTCACGTTGTTGCGCTTGTGTGTCCAGCTTCAGGAATTTTAAACAGCTTGAGTATATCTGCATGCTGATTTAAAAATGGACGTTGAAGCAGTTTTTGGAAGTTTCCCAAAATAACTTGACCATAACTTGAGCGAAATAGATTAAACCTTTCAAAACATTCAGACGATAAGAGACGACTCGCCGTGCGGCTTTTGATCGCGTTGTGCTTAAAACTGTACGGTTTGAACTTAGTTGTATACCGCAGCCGGTATGGGCGATAGGCTTCGCCCTTGAACAACCGCTTCGCGATGCTATGCTTGCGTGTCCAGCTGCGGGAATTTCAAAACAGCTTGAGCATAATATACATCAAGCATTCACGTGTGGGCAAAATTTACCGCCTATGCCGGTTTGATGTATTACCCCTAAACCCTACTAAAAAAGGAGTACAGAAATGTACAATTTAATATTTAATCTGTACAACAGCTTCCGGTTGTTTCCGGTAATGTTGTTTTTGGCAATTCCGTTGCAACTTTTCGCTTCAGATGCGGACAAAAGTTTGGTCGGAATATGGAATTTTGATAATGATAATGAGAAGGTTATCAAAAATTCAGTCAACGAAAAATTTAACGCGATTTCAAATCAGCCGGTTTCTCTTGTCGAAGGCGTTTTCGGTAAGGGAATTGATCTCAAAGGGAGCAAAATTGAGATACCGGCTGACTTTATTCCTTCAGGCATGGAGCAACTCACGTTTTCCGCGTGGGTTGCTCCGCGTCAACTTGACGGTGTGTGCACGATTCTCCGCAAAGAAGATGCCAGCGGACCAGTACAAAATCAATTGTTGTTCGGCTTTCAAAATTCGGGCAACTTTTTGACATTGGGTATAAATACCGGCGGCAACTACGGCGAATGCGACGCGGTGATAGACAAAAGCGAAGTGTTGGACGGCAATTGGCATTTTGTCGCCGGAACATTTGACGGGCAATTTATGCGGGTTTATCTGGACGGCAAAGAAATCGGAAGCTACGAACGCCAATCACCAAAAATCAATACTTCCGCTGACTTCAGACCGCTTAAACATTACTGGCGTTATGAGTACGGAGGTTGGACAAATGTTGATGATGTTACGGTAAATGTTCCAGCTTACATCGGTTCAAGTAAAGGCAGTTTGGAATTTTTTGACGGCAAATTGGACGATTTGAGATTTTACAAAAGAGCGTTGAGCAGACAAGAAATCGCCGAAATATTCGAAAACGGCAAACAAACCACAGCCAACTCCGCATTGAAAAACGCCGAAACAAAAGCGGCTGAGTTATACGTCAAATCAGATTCCTACCTCAAAACCTTGACCGCAACAAGAGCCAAAATTGCACAAGCGGGAAATTTGGACTCGTTGACAATAGTTGCGCTGCACCGGAATTTGCGCAACGATTATCCGTCAGAGGTTAGTAACGCGATTGTGAAATATGATCGCAGTTCGGTTGTGATGATGACTTGGGATACGGACAAATTGATGCAACGCGCTGCGGAACTTGAAACCGCGTACATTGAATATTTACCGTTGACCGAGACGCAATGGAAATTATTGTCCGACAAAAATCGAGAAAAATGGAATCACGTAAAATCAATTTACGAAGCATACATCAATGAGAAAAATAAAACATCAGATAAAAATGCAAGCGTGTTGTTTGAAGCGGTTTATGAGATGGAAAAAGAAGTTGAAAAACGTCCGTCGGTGGGAGAAACGGTTGCGGGTTATGTCGAGCCTTCAACTCCTGAAGTTAAAAACAGAACACCGGAAGAAGCCAAAAAAATTATCGAAGCGGAATGGTTATTTCAATGCGATAATAAACCGACAGCTGAACAAACGCTCCGTGAGATCGAATGGACTCGCAAGTTAGCCGCAAGAATCGAAAAGCAATACCCTGATAAAATCAAGTTCGATG
Organism: Planctomycetaceae bacterium; assembly: GCA_031268995.1. GTDB lineage: Bacteria > Planctomycetota > Planctomycetia > Pirellulales > Thermoguttaceae > WRKP01. Next base: position 2,903 of record JAIRWK010000201.1, on the reverse strand, counting down.
CGGAAAGGGGCAAGTTGGAGGATTTGGAGGAGGCGGCTAAAGCCAAAGCGGCGGCTGATCTTGACACGGATTTATATTTTTCTGTACGAAATATCAAGCGCGGGATTATGTTCCGCAATCCTGTACTTGATTTTGATTCTTTGATTTTTGTTGACGGACCCACGCCGCGAGGCAGGGAACCGCACCACGAAACTCGCCATCGTTTAGGTTACATGGCAATTCCGGGTGCAAGATTGATGAAATTGCAAGGATTGAATCCGGACGGGTATCAAACAAAATTGTTGCCCAAAGAGCCGTTGCATGGTTCGTTTTGGCGACCTGATTTGTCGTATGACGCTAAACGCATTCTCGTCAGCTTCAAACCGCACAACGATAAAAATTTCCACATTTACGAAGTCAATATTGACGGTACTGGCGAACGCCAATTGACCGGCGGTATTTTTGACGATTTAGACCCGATATATTTGCCCGACGGTAAAAACATGATGTTCTTGACAACACGCGGGCATATTTACGTCCGCTGTATGCCGCCGACAAACGCATTCGTCATGGCAAGAATGGCACTCGACACCAAACTCGGCAATAAAAATTTGTACATCATATCACGCAACGGTGAACCCGAATACACACCGTCCGTAATGCAAGACGGTAGAGTAATTTATACACGTTGGGAATACACGGATAAACCGCTCTGGCGTGCGCAAAGTCTTTGGACAATGAATTCAGACGGTACGTTGGTGCAGACTTTTTGGGGCAACCAATCCGTTTGGCCCGACCTCCTAAAAGACGCACGCCAAATACCCGGAAGTGAACGTGTAATGTTTACAGGTTCGGCGCATCACGATTGGTTTAACGGCAGTGTTGGTATTATTGATCCGTCCAAAGGATTCAATTTTCCCGACGGATTGACCAAAGTTACACAAGAAATAGTGTGGCCCGAAACAGGAAATGGTCCTGTTGATCCGAAGGAGACAGACGATTATCATACTGCCGGTCGATATCGTAATTATTATTCGCCTTATCCGTTGAGTGAGCAGGATTTTCTTGTTTCGGCGCAACGCGATCTTCGCGGTGATAGATTTGTGCTTATGTTGATGGATGTCAACGGCAACCGCGAAATTGTTTTTGAGGGAGTTCATCATATTTGGGACGCGCAACCGGTTAGAACACGACCTGTACCGCCCGTTTCAGCGGACAGAGTCAATTGGCCCAAATGGGAAGAAAGAGATAAACCCGGAACAGGTATAATTTACAGCAATAACGTTTACGACAATGCGCCGGACAAGTTGCGCGGTAAGGCAAAATATCTTCGTATTTGGTCGATTGATCATAAAACTTATACTTATTGGGGCAAACGTAATTATGTTTCGTCCGGTCCCGAAATTTCCGCAAGTCAATCTGAAGGTATCAAAAAAATAATTGGTACAGTTCCGATTGAGGCTGACGGCAGTGTTAGTTTTGAGGCACCGACGGGTATAGCGTTGCATTTTCAGTTATTGGATGAGAATCAACTTGCGCTTCAGACTATGAAGAGTTTTACGGGCGTTTTACCCGGTGAGGTTCGTGGTTGTCTTGGTTGTCATGAGTCGCATATTCGCACGCCGGTTACGAATCAAACGGGTAGGGCACTTAAAAAAGCTCCGTTGAAAATTAAGCCGGTCGATTGGCAAGATATTTCCGTAAGTTTTGAACGTTATGTTCAACCGACATTGGACAAGTATTGCGGCAAATGCCATCAAGACCCCGAAAACGACGCTTACAAAAAATTCAATGCGACGTTGCGACCTGGTTTTCTTGGGTTCAAGGAGCCGTACATGACGTTGATGGGCAATCCAATTTGGGCGAGACAATATAACTTGCCCAAAGGAAATGGCGGATTGGGTTGGGCGGATACGATTATTGTTGAGGGTTATACGACGGTTGATCCAAAGGCTTATGCAACGTTTCCGCCAATGGAGAGGCTATCGTATGTGAGCAGGTTGGTACATAGGATGCGAAGCGGCGAGCACAACGGAGTCAAGGTTATGGGAGATGATTTATTGCGAGTGATTTTGTGGGTGGATGCGATGGGACCGTATTATGGAACGGAGGAGGTGCGTTATATGGAGGATCCGATTTTTCAGGGAGTTGGTTGGATTTCGCAAAAGCCGCGAATCAGAACCGCGCCGATTGTGCAACGTCCGGGACCGTTCGACCCATTCCAAACCGACACCGATCCCGCATACGACAACCCCGCTCCCGAAAATTTCAATAACCTACCTTGTGGCGTAAACAGATAACTTCGCAATTGTGCTATACCGCAGCCGGTAAGGCGATAGGCATCGCCCCTGAACAACCGCTTCACGTTGTTGTGCTTGCGTGTTCCGCTTCAGGAATTTTAAAGTAGCTTCAGTATAAAAACAAAAGGGAATTTCTAAAAATTGATTTTATTCGAATTCGGTCGGTTTCTATCGACTGAAAATCGACATCGGGGACATAAGAGACGAAAATATTAGGGACAAAAATATTTATCCCTAACGTCACTTATGTCCCCCGATTATTTTTAAATAGGATGCGGCATTTTTTAGGGACATTAAGGACAAAAGGGACGGAATAATCGTTCACTCAATGATTATACTCAAGCTACTTTAAAATTCCTGAATCTGAACACGCAAGCGCAACAACGTGAAGCGGTTGCTCAATGGCGAAGCCTATCGCCCTACTGGCTACGGTATAAACTGTTCAATTGCCTTTTCCCGAACAACACTTGCCCAAAGATATACTCAAGCTGTTTTAAAATTCCTGGTAACTATTCAGTTGCTTTTAAATAACCACAGAGAGCACAGAGTTCACAGAGATAATTTTTTTGAATATGAAATAGACGAAAATTTCATTTTCAACTCTTTCGTATATTTTCGTATTTA
>JAIRWK010000200.1 GCA_031268995.1 Planctomycetaceae bacterium | reverse complement strand
AAATTCTCCACCGCGTTTTGCACCACTTGAGGCGTTTTAACTATAATCATTTGGATTCCTTCCTGCTTTGAAATAAATTTTTTAACTAGGGTTCATCTAGCCCTGATGCCGTTAATTATCCCACGTTTGGGGATTTAGCAAAAGATTAGTTATCAATTTACTCAAAACACGATTCCGGTAAATTTCCTGATAAACAAGACTATCTATCACCCTACACAAGGGCAATCGCCACAGATTACAGTTACAGCAAAGATTATGTCAATATACCGCAACCGGTGCAGGCGGTAGGTCTCGCTCTGACCGGCCACGGAATATTTTTTAAGGACAATTGAGATGCATCCTTCAATTGATGCGTCCTTCAATTAACGCACGGCACAAGCCTAACGTTTTTTCATTAGTTATACTCAAGCTGTTTTAAAATTCCTGAAGCTGAACACGAAAACGCAACAACGTGAAGCGGTTGTTCAATGGCGAAGCCCATCGCCCTACCGGCTACGGTATATTCGAATGACATGACACAAAGAACAAAATACTTAAGGTACAAAATAAACATCTATTTTTTGTATTTTCGTTACCCAAAAAACAATCGCTACAATCGGCATAACGTGAATTGTGAGAAATTTATTTGCAATTCAGTCTCGATTTTTTCGATAAAACACGAACAACCGGTACCTATTATGGCATACTGAGGTGGCAAATTAGAGCCTACTTCAGAATCAGAATATCAGAAACTGATACAGAAAATATACCGGTTTTACCCTTAAACAACCGCCTTGCGTTGTTATACTCAAGCTACTTTAAAATTCACGGAGCTGAACACGCAAGCGCAACAACGTGAAGCGGTTGTTCAGGGGCGAAGCCTATCGCCCATACCGGCTTCGGTATACGCTTGCGTGTTCACCTTCGAGAATTGCAAAGTAGTTTCGGTATACATTGCTAAAACTACAAGAACGTTATATCGACCCCAACTCATGAAACCACGCCGAACCATAAACATGAACTCATTCGTCCGCCTGATAACTACGGTAGCAGTTTTGTTCAATATTCTTGTACCTACGGTGGGCGTTTGCAATTGTGTTGATTGTTCTTGTTGTAACTCTAATTTACTCGCAGAATCGGGTTTGTCTGAATGCGGGTTGGATGGCAAAATGAATTGTTGCTGTTCTACGCAAGCTGTTTTAAAATCCTCAAAGCTGAACACAGAATCGCAACAACACGAAGCAGTTGATCAAATACAAAACCTTCCGTTTATATCTGACACGGTGTCGGATTTGGCGGACGGAATTATTGTAACAGAAAATGTCTGTTGCCTGAAGACGGCGAATACAAATAATAATTGTTGCGCAAAATCAGACAATATACCGAAGCTGGTATGGGCGGTAGGCTTCGCCCATGAACAATCGCTTCGCGATGCTACGCTTGCGTGTCCAGCTTCCGGAATTTTAAAACAGCCTGAGTATAAACAACATAAATCAGAACCTTGTCCTTGTCGTTTACGTATGATAGCCGGTGATTCCCATTATTTTTTGCGGATGTCGGTTTATTTTCATGAGATTTTTGACGGCTGGCAAACTGATTTATCTGTTTTGTTTTCTCAGCCAATACAGACGGTCAAGGATTGTGTAATTGTTGTGCAAAGAGAATCGTTTGAGACTCCAATTTCAAGGTTACCGTTACGTCTTCATCTTCTTTTACTTGTTTTGTTAAATTGATGAAATGGAATAATTTAGACTGTTTGCACTTTTTGACTTCGGCAGACATTGCTTGCTCAATTATTGATTATTGAAAAGCAGGCTTTTGTGTTTTTGAGTCATGAGATTCATCGTGCAAGCAGGTGTATTGTACCGAGATTCGGTTTTTCATTTTCAAATTATTTCCAAAACAAATATAAATTAAAAGGAGAAATAATGGCAGTTTCTACAGTCAATTCCAATTCCGGTTATGCTTCGGCTTCACGTAGTGTTACGTCGTCGAAATCGGGAGGAGCATCGTGTTGTTCATCAAGCGGCGACAAACAGGCGGCTTGTTGTGTGGGCAGAAGTCAAGCGGATTGCGTCAAAATTTGTTCGTCGCAAGGCGGCAGTCGTCAAGCTACGTCAACAACATATAGCACTCCGAAAAAAAGTACATCCAACGCATCGTCAGGCAGAACGACAACTTCGACAACATCTAATGCGTCAGCACAAACCGGTCGCTCAAACAGCGTATCCAGCAATACTTCGTATGCCGGTTACAGCAGAACAACCGCTACGACTGGACGTTCCTCAGCCAATTGGGTAAGGTAAAAATATTCCGAAACCGTAGCCGTTCACAATATGATTGTGAACGGTTACGAATACAACCCGAAAAGGTCATGTGTCCATAACTACAAGTTTTAGACAAAGTTATGACGTATCAAAATAGTAGGTAGGCAAGCGGTGGCTACCGAAATTTGAAGTCAGATTTGGAATTTTAAGTATGCGTTGAGATGAACAGAAACGATGCCGGAAATTTGGAGGCTGAAGTTGAGTTGTTGAATCTTGTTGAGGGTTGGCGGGTTAGGATTGCGGAAAATATCGTGTTGCGTAACTGTGATATTTCGGCTTGCGATCTTAATAAAATTGTTTGGAAAATTATTGTCCGTATTATCTTTTTGCGCATTTTAGAGGACAAGGGAATCGGCAATCTAAAATTACGCGCAACAAAAAATACTATACCAACTATTTGCAATACCGCGATTGCAAATCAAGTTTCAGAAATTTTGAAACCGCTTGAATATATTGATGACGAAATTTTGTCAACAATAATTGCGAGTCTATATTCTCCTGATTGTTCTTTGGAATTTTCAATGTTTCCTACTGATATACTTGGCAATATTTATGAGAAATTTTTGCGTAAGACGATTTCATTCACGCAGGATTGTGAGTGTAGTTGTCGCAAAATTATGGTTGAGGAGAAGTCTGGAGTCCGCAAAGCTGGAGGTGTATTTTATACGCCGCAATATATTGTTAAATTTATTGTTAGCAAAACGGTTGGCAAGATAATTGCGGGCAAAACGCCTGATGAAATTTCGCAGTTAAGGATAGTTGATCCGGCTTGTGGTTCTGGTTTAATGCTGATGGGAGCGTACCAATTTATCCTCGATTATCATCTTGGCTATTACACAACTGACAAAAATTTAAAATCCGTAATTAAACGCAAAAAAATTTATAAATCAGGCAACAAAAAATGCAAATTGACAATAGATGAAAAACAACGCATTTTGTTGAACAATATTTTTGGCGTGGATATTGATCCGCAAGCGGTTGAGGTTACGAAATTTTCGCTTTATTTGAAATTGCTTGAAAATGAAAATAGCGAAACTTGCGGGCAATTGTCCGCCGTGTCTAAATCGACATTATTAGCCAATATTGAGAATAATATTAAAACGGGCAATAGTTTAATTGGCACTGATTTTTATAATCAAGTTACATCAAATTTGAACTCGCAATCACGAAAACAGGATTTGTCGGGATTGTCTGGTGATGAGCAGTTTTGTGTGAATTGTTTTGATTGGGACAAGGAATTTCCCGAAGTTTTTGCGAACGGCGGATTCGATGCCGTGATTGGCAATCCGCCGTACTACAACATGCAAAGTTTCGGAGCCGGCAACGAAAAAGCAACATACATTCAAAATAAATATTCCGAAATTTGGCAAGATAAAAGCGATATACTTTTTTATTTCATCTACAAAGCATTGCAAATTTCCAAAGGCGAAATCGGTTACATTACTTCAAATGCTTTTTTATTTTCTGATAAGGCTTCTAAATTGCGCAACGTTATATTGTCAGACGGGCGTTTTGCTCAAGTCGTAAATTTCGAACGTTATAAGGTTTTCTCTGATGCGTCAATTGCGTCCGGCATTTTTATTTTTAACGGGCAACACAAAAACAATACAATCAAAGCAACCATATTCAAAAACAAAACCGCAACAACCGAAAACATAATCGACTTTATAAACAATGATAAAAATTATTTTTCTGTTACATTAAATCGCAACAAAGTTTTTGCTTTAACTGATTCGCAAACTTCAAAATTAAATCAAAAAATTGACGGTAATCATCCTTTGTTACGTGATCTATTTTGTATCGGACGTGGAATGGAAACCGGTGCAAACGAAGTTTTTTTGTTCCATAATTATCCTTCACAATTTCCAAAACAATTCATAAAAAAACGCATCAGCGGTGAAAATATATACTCAAGCTATTTCAAAATTCCCGAAACGGAACACGCAAACGTAGCATTGGGAAACGGTTGTCCAATGGCGAAGCTTATCGCTCATATTGGTTATGGTGTAACGCGATATGTTGCGAAGGGAAAAATGGATTTTTTGCTTTATTTTGAGGATGTTGAGCGGTTTGAGGATTTACCTATTTCGATTCAAAATCATTTGACGGCGAATGCTGAAAAGTTAAAAAACAGAGCGGACAAAAAACGCAGACACGCGGCGAAATGGTGGAACTACACATTCCCGCTACATAAAGAACAATATCTCAAGACAAAAATTTGTTGCTCTTACCGCAACAGAGACAACGAATTTATTTTGGACGAAGATTGTAATTCGTTATGTTTATCGAATATGACGGTAATTTTTGCAACTCACGCCAAGCTATCCCCGAAATATTTACTAGCTATATTAAACTCAAATTTATTCAAATGGCGTTACCAATATCTGGCAAAACAAACCGGCAACGGAATATTTGAATACATGCCAAATGGAATAGGAAAATTTCCGATTCCGTTACTAAATTTATCTAAAAAATCAGACAAAATCACGCACGACAAAATTGTTATATTAGTTGACAATATGCTGCAATTGCAAGCCAAACAAACTAAATCGAACTCACCAACCCAAAAAATAATCAACAACCAAATCAACGAAGCCGTGTACAATTTATACGGCTTGAACAACGACGAAATAAAAATAATATTCTCATATACCGCCAGAAAAATAATCTAGCGTGCAACCTTCAATCACAATTTTGTCCCCAATATCCTTTATGTCCCCTTTGTCCCTTAATTATTGTACAAAAATACAAAAGAAAATCCATTGAAGTTGATCTAGTTGTCTAATTGGGAAAAATTAGGTATAATCTGGGTTTCGTTGTTGTTGGTGTTCGGTTTGTGTTCAAAATTATTTTACCTAAAGAAAAGAAATGAAATCTTATCGTGAAGTTTTAACGTTAAATATTCCGTGTCGGGTTGATTTTGTTAATATTACGTCGGCGGTTGCGGCGGCGGTGGAGAAGAGCGGGATTCGTGATGGATTGGTTCTCGTCAATTCCATGCACATTACATCGTCCGTTTTTATCAACGACGACGAACACGGATTGCATGAAGATTACAAAAAATGGCTTGAACAACTTGCCCCTTACGATCCGTCGCCGTTACGCTACGCCCACAACCGTACCGGAGAAGATAACGGAGACGCACACCACAAAAGACAAATCATGGGACGAGAAGTCGTCGTCGCAATAACAAATAATAAACTCGACTTCGGAACATGGGAACAAATCTTCTACGGTGAATTCGACGGGCAACGACCAAAACGAATCCTAATCAAAATCATCGGAGAATAAGAATAATTATTGGCGATAGGCTTCCCTGAAACAATCGCTTCACGTTGTTGCGATCCTGTGTTCGGATTTGGGAATTTTAAAATAACGTTAGGGAGTGTTGACACTTCCCTTGACATTTTTTATTATAAACGTTATAGTTTGCCATGCAATGGACACACGAACACTACGAACAGATTAAACACTTGCTTCCGAAGCAACGGGGCAA
>JAIRWK010000194.1 GCA_031268995.1 Planctomycetaceae bacterium | reverse complement strand
TAAATCGTATGGATGCTGTCGGGCTTCCAGCTAAAAAACGAGTTCCAAAAGGACTCAAGAAATTCACGAAGTCCCAACAGCATTTTTCCTTGTTCTCCACGTTTACCTTTTTTTATTTTTTTGCCGTCATGACGGCACAAAAAGAAAAAAAGGTAAATGTGGAGACAATCATACAAGAAATTCCCTATAGAATTAAATGGTCTAAGTTGGTTCTCTTGCCGGTTGCAAGAGTTTTTACAATAGTTTGGGCGATGTGAAGATTATGCGTTTGTTGGTGGTGTTGGCGGGAGTGGTTTCGGGGGGGGAATTTTCTTGTGGTTGGTTGTTGGGGAAGATAGGTTTGGGTTCGAAGTGTTCGTTGTTTAGTGCAACGGTGTCAGAGTTGTGTTGATGGTCGGGATTTTGATCGAAGGAGGGAACGATTTTGTTTTGCCCCAAATGGAAATCGTCAGCGTCTTTTGTGTTGCGGTGATAATTATACAACCTCTTCTCAACCCTACGCGCAGCACGAACCGATACTCGATCAACAACATCAGCAAAATCATTTCTCACCTCCACTCGCACACTTTTGACAGAACGCGCTAGCCTTTTTACCGAATTTGCACTAATCGCGGAAGTGTCGGAAACATGACTCACAAAACCTAACGTCTGCTCAAAATTGCCCTCAACAATCTTGCCCAACGAAGTCGAAAATAACTTCACAATCAAATCCGCCCCAATATTGTCGAGTTTGACAAATACGTCCAACTTGCAAACTATTATCGGTTCGTTTTCAGGATTTCGCGCGTAACGTGATTGCAAAAGCAAGAGAGCTTCGCCGTCTATTTTTCGTGTTGTTATTGGGCTTTTGTATTCGCCTTTCGCGTACGCAATACAGTAATTCGTCGAACGGTAAAGCGTGCCAACATCAGCAACCGTACCCGTCGTCTCAACCAAATTAAACCGATCCGTGTCCTTCTCTCGTAAAACAATTTGAGTTACGCCAAGATTCTCCCAAAAACCAACAAGCAAATCAGGATGCTCTAAAAAATATTGATACACCTCAGGATCACAAAAAATCGCTTGACCGGGTAAACAATAATAAACAGAATGATTGTGAATAATCGACGACATCTTTTGCTTGACCGGCGCAGATAACTCGTCCCAAGGGATTCTTTTGATGGCATTTTGTTTATTTTTACGTTCTTCTTCTTGGTTTACGAAGTTGTTTTGGTGTTCATTTTTATTGTTATTTTTGTTTGTTTGTACGGGTTGGATTTTTCGTTTGTATGGGTAATTTTTCGTGTTGTTTATTTGGGCGGTGTCGGGTTGTTGGGTATCGTAGTTATATGTGTCGTGGGTTGGTGTATCGGTTTCGCGTAGGTATGGATTTGTACTAATGTTGTTATCAGAGAAATTTTGTCCGTAAAGTTGCGGGACAAATAAAAGTAAAAACACAATTGAACAAAATCTCATAAATAAACCAGACTTCATTTTTTTGCGCTGACGAATTCAACGACATTCCAGAGCCAACACAAACACACCTCAAATTTCGGCAAACGCCCGCCTATCCATTGGAAAACAGGTCTTCACGCTAAAAAGTCGCCGAAATTCGCAACACCAACGGTGTATCGTCAAAAATGGAAATTGAACCGTACACTTTTTCAAAAATTGTCGATTATTCCGTGTTTTCTTGGAACTACAGGGATAATGGGCAAGGGACAGAAGAAACAAAGGGGACATTAGGAACGTAAAGGACAAGGCAAGCGTTTACTCAATATACCGAAGCCGGTATGGGCAATAGGTGTGTCTTTATGCTTTTATTTTTTTTCGGGACAAAAAATAAAGGCATAAAGGCGAAAATAATAAACATTCGTTTCTATTAAAGGCGTACTACAAAAACATCGCTTATACCGTAGCCGGTAAGGCGATAGGCTTCGCCATTGAACAAACGCTTCACGTTGTTGCGTTTGCCTAACGCTCTGCGTTGCAGGTTTACTGTAGCTTCAGGAATTTTAAAGTAGTTTCAGTATATAGCCTTACAGGCTGATTGAGATTTTTAGAGTTTCCCTATTGTTTTAGTGGAGGTTATCTGAAATTTTGATTAAATGCCAGAAAGCGATGGCTGCGCCGCCAAGTGCGAAGATCACGGCGAAAACCGCTACCGTGCCAAATAAATGATCAAGCAATACCCCAAACAACACAAAAAAAATCATCTCAAACCCAATATTTGATACTTTAGTAGCTATCGCGTAAGTTTCTGAAATGGAGTTTTTATCGTTATTGTTTTGGGCAAGATTTTCATTTTCGGGTTTATTTTTGATTTCATTTTTATTGGTCATGAATTTTTATGTGGCAAGTTTAGGGAATGGGTTTTAAAAATCTTTATCGGGTATGAGTTGGTAGGCTGCGGCGATTAGTGTTATTGGGTGAAGGATTTTTTTGTTTGTGCTTTGTTCAAGTTGGAGTTTGCACGCCATGCAATCAGTTGCACCCACGTCAATATCAACCGCTCGTAATTCCTTTGCAAGAGGCAATCCTATTTGTACGCTTCGGTGATAATTTCTCATCTTCAAACCAAATACTCCCGCCATCCCACAACAACCACGCTCAACTCGACGCACCTCCAACTCTGGAATCAATCGCAAAATCTCCTCCGCCGGAGTCGATACATCCAAACGACCAACCGAATTCACAATCGCACGACACGGCGCATGATAACCAACAGTCAAATGAATCGACCTAAAATCTAAACGTAACTCGCCCAATTTGTACGTTTGATACAAAAAATTGCAGAAGTCGACAACATTGGACGACACAAGCGCAACATCCAAATCATTCACCACGTACTTATATTCTTTCATAATACATGAAGCTGTTGCCGGTTCTATTGCGACGATACGGTAGCCTTGCCGGATTAAATCTGCCAACAGTAATGTATTGTGTCTCGCCAATCTCTCCGCTCGATCCCTGTCGCCAAGCGAAAACGCTGTTAGACCGGATGCTCGTTGACGCGGCGGAATATGAACCTCAAATCCGTTATGCTCCAAAATCCGAACCGCTAACTCCGCCAACTTCGGATCAAAATGATTCAAATACGTGTCAACAAAAATCGCCACCCTACGATTGCTCAATAACTCATCGCTAACAACTCTGCCACTTGATGTCTCCGAATTTGTTATTGAATTTGTCTTTGGTTTTGGTTTTATTTTTTTTTCGGGATCGGAATAATTTCGCGGGATAACGTTTGTCAAACGTGTTATCCATTTTGTCCGCGTCAAGAAGGATATTTTGGCAAGCGTTGGAAAATTTCTGCCTTGTGGTATTTGTAATATTTTTTCCATTAGCCATCGTATTATGCGATTTGACATTGCCCAATTCACCGAATAATTGAACACCGCCGCAAAACGCATCACGATATCAATCCGCGAAAAAAATATATCCTCCAACGGTAATCCCGCCGCCGCAGCATGAAATCCCTTGCAATTAAACGCGAGTTGCGAAACATCAACCAACGCCGGACACTCAACCGAACACATCTTGCAATGCAGACAAAAATCCGAAATCTCACTCACACGCTCCGCCGTCAATACTCGAAGATCAAGATCACCCTCAAGTAATCCACGCAATAAATTCGGTTTGCTGCGCGGCGCGGCGTTCTCGTCAGGATGCCGCCGAAATACCGGACACATCCGAACACGACGATCAAGACGTAAACAATCACCACACCCATTGCAAAAATATGTCGGCTCAAAAAAACGTTCCGTGTCCCATTTCAATTGCAATTCCAGTTGACTGCCAATTTTTGAGTCATTGATTTTTGTTGCGCTATTTTCCGCCGCAGTTGACGAAGTTTTGTTTTCGTTTTTTGGCGGAGACGAATCTGAGTTCGTGTTGTCTTGGGAAATTTGTTCGTTTTGGGTTTCGGACAAATTGCTTGCCAAATCCGTTTTGCGATCTTGCGCATCAAGCAAAAATAATCCGCTCAAATTTTCCTCAATATTGAAAATAGGCGTGCCAACACGCTCTGGATGATCCGAACCGCGTAAACTAATTCCACGACGAATTCGTTGCGTCCATATTTCGTTGTCGGGAATTATTTTGCCCGGATTTAGAATATTGTTCGGGTCAAAAATTGCTTTGATTCGCCTGAACACCGGCATAATCGACGGGTATTGTTGCGGCAAGAAAGCAGACTTCAAATAACCGTCCCCGCAATCCGAACTAATACTGCCGCCAAAACCAATAACAAGCATGTAAATATCATTCGCCAATGTTCGCAATTGTTGGACAAAATCAGAACGCGATAAATCAACAATCGGCGTTACCCGCAAATGTCCTTGACAAACATGACCAGACAACGACGCAGTAATCTCATGACGTTTTAACAGATTGAGAATTTCTGGAATAAATTCATGAATTATTGTTACAGGAATTGCAATATCGTCAAAAAGCGGTAATGGCTGCTGTGATTGACGCATTTGAAAAAGCACAAGCAAACCGCGATGCCTAAATTCATCAAATAACACAAATTGTTCCGGCGATTCTATACGCAATGTTTTTTTGCACAATAATTCTTTCGCCATTATATTTTCGAGCAGCCGCGTCATTTGACCGTTAATTTCAGCCGAATCCGCCGGCGAAGCAACAACACCTGTGTCAAGCTCAATCAATAACGCCGCCTCACTGTCCGTCGGTAATATATCACGAAAACGCGGCTTCCACTCAAGCGACATGTTTAATTGACGGCGGTCAAATAATTCACACAGCACAACGTTGAACGATTGAATTATCTCTATCGCCCTCGCAACCTTCTCAAACGAATCAAAAAATAAAACCGCACCCGCCCGACGTAACGGAATCGAAACAGTACGCAACTTCGCCTCAACTATAAAACCAAGCGTACCCTCACTGCCGCAAATCAAATTCGCAATATCAACATGACGATCCTCCAACCCCGACAACACCCGATTTATGGCATAACCCGCCGAATTGATTGGCGGCAATGTATTCATTGAGCGGATTTCGTCGAACGCAGAATTTAACACTCGATAAATTTCATCCGCAAACGTATGCTCCTTGCCAAGAACCACACCACGAGCAATCGCTATTCCACGCGCAAGATTACTTTCACGAATCTCCGCCTCAGAAACGTCAAACGAATTATTAGCAATCGGCTCAGACTCTATTGCTTCCGGCAATTCAAAACGGTCAAATTTCAGAATATCGCCGTTTGCCGTTACAATTTTTAACTCACAAAGATGCTCACTTGGAAATCCATATCGTAACCAATTTGCACCGGCACCGTTTCTCGCAAGTATTCCGCCGATTGTCGCAGAAGGTTCAAAACCGGAAACAGGACCAAATATTCGGTTTTGAATTCGAGAGAGCAATTCATTGAGACGATACCGGACAATACCGGGTTGGACGACAACGTGATCATGACCAAGCGACACAATTTGCCGCATAAACCGGCTGAAATCAATAATAATTCCTTCGCCGATTGCGCCGCCGCATTTACCGGTTCCCGTGCCTCTTGCGTGCAACGAAATCCCGCGTTCCGCAGCATATTTCGTACAAGCTACCACGTCATCAATATCACGCGGAAAAACCACTCCTTGAGGTTTACTTTGGAGCAACCCCGCATCGGTCGAGTAAAGTTGAAGCGTTACCTCGTCGCAACGAATCTCGCCCTTTATCAACCCCCGAATATCATCCCGCAATCGCTCTTGTGTAGGCGTGAGATAAAGCATGACTGATTCGGTTGCTAAAAATTGTTATACCAAAGCCGGCATGGGCGGTAGGCTTCGCCCTTGAACAACCGCTTAGCGATGCTACGCTTGCGTGTTCAGCTTCGGGAATTTTAAAACAGCTTGAGTATATTTTCAGGGACAAAAAGGACAAAAGGGACATCGGGGACAAAAAAGGGCTAGGGAGTGTTGACACTTCCCTTGACATTTTTTATTATAAACGTTATAGTTTGCCATGCAATGGACACACGAACACTACGAACAGATTAAACACTTGCTTCCGAAGCAACGGGGCA
>JAIRWK010000184.1 GCA_031268995.1 Planctomycetaceae bacterium | reverse complement strand
AATCACGCTGAACTTTGGGACGCGGTAACTGGCAACATTACGCCGATTGCGGTGAAACATGAATCCTTTATGCGGACGCAAGTTGAACTGGATTTATTGCAAAGCGAATCGCGCTTTGTGGTCTTTCGTAACAACGGCGGACAAATCCCGCCGCCCGCCAAAGAATTTGCCCAAACCCCGATTACAAATGATTGGAGTTTAGAATTTCCGGCAGGTTGGGGAATTGACGAACCGTTGACGTTGAAGGAGTTAAAGGCATGGAAAGACCTCGACATTTCGCCCGAAGGCAAAGCGTTTTCCGGCACGGCAACCTACACGACAACTTTCAAAGTTGACGAGAATGTTGCGGGCAAGATAATTCTCGATTTGGGCGAAGTTGACATGGTAGCGGAAGTATTCGTAAACGACCAAAAAGTTCAAACACTTTGGTCAAAACCTTACCAAACCGACATCGCCAACTTCACCCAATCCGGCGAAAATAAATTACGTATTGAAGTAACCTCCACCTTATTCAACCGCCTCATTTACGATGCCGGACAACCCGCCGAAAAACGTAAAACTTGGACAATATCGGGTCCCAACGAAAAACACCAATTACACCAAACCGGATTGCTAGGACCCGTGAAACTGTTGACGGAAAAATAAAAATAAAACAAAAACATTTCGTGCAGCCGAATACAAAGAACGCCGCCCCGTAATGATATTCAACGTCAAACCAAAAGACGGAAAAGAAACCGGAAAAATCCGATTGTTCTACTTGACCAAAGGAACAACTTGGACACCGTGTTGCCGTGTGGATATATTGGACGCGAAACGTTTGCGAATTGAGCAAGCCGCCCAAATTCACAACGAATGGTTGCCCATAAAAGACGCGGAAATTTCACTAGTCAGCGGCTTTCCGCAAATCGGCTCCTCACAAATAATTTCCCCGCTAGCCCCTGACCTGTCCCTCGCACAATTTTTCCGAGAAATCACAAATCAAAACAACAACGCTTACGGTGAAAGATACGGAAACAATACCTTCACAAGCAACTCTATAGCAGTACAAGCATACACCCCCAGCCAAGCAGAATTGTTCGACGTGAGAGATCTTGCTACTGGTGAGGGACCTGATATTTATTATCATGATATTGGCGAAACTTACCAGCTACGGTATAACGCGATAGGCTTCGCCCATGAACAATCGCTTCACGTTGTCGCGCTTACGTGTTCAGCTCCATGAATTTTAAAGTAACTTGAATTTATAGATTTATTGTCGTGCGGTGTTTTAGTGTTTGAAATGGCGTCGATTTGTGAATATCATTGGGATATTTGCTTTATTGCACGCTTCGATTACGGCAGCGTCTTTGCGTGAACCACCCGGCTGAACTATTGCCGCAATACCGAACTCAGCAACCCGCTCAATTGAATCAGGAAACGGAAAAAACGCATCACTGCCCAACACACTGCCTGTTGCCCGATCACCCGCCTTCTTGATCGCAATCTCCACCGAATCAATACGACTCATCTGACCAGCACCTGCTCCAAGCAACATCTCGTCCTTGCACAACACAATCGCATTCGACTTGACATGCCGAACCAACTCCCAAACAAACCGTATGTCATCCATCAACGATAAATCAGGGCTCTTCTCCGTCGCAATCGTCCATTGATCCTCAGGATCAACTCCCGTGTCCGCCTCTTGAATCAACGCACCGCCTTCAATTGGTCGGATTGTCCACCTATTCGGTTTCGCACTCAAATCACCGACTTGGAGTAATCGCACATTTGCCCCCCATTTAGGCTTCTTGGTCAAAATTTCAACCGCCGCCGCATCAAAAGTCGGAGCAATTATTGCCTCAATAAAATGATCCGGCGAAACAAGATACTCCGCCGTCGCAACATCAACCGAACAATTAAAACCAAGCACCGACCCAAACGCACTCAACGGATCACCCAACATCGCCTTTTTTGCCGCATCAACAACTTGACCGCTCACCGCCGCCCCGCACGGATTATTGTGTTTAATAACCGCTACGGCAGGTTTGGAAAACGCCTTGACAATCGCCAACGCCGAATCAAGATCAAGCAAATTATTGTACGACAATTCCTTGCCATTCAATTGCCTTGCCGTGACTGCTCCGACAGTTTTAGAGTTTGGGTCAATGTAAACGGCGGCTTGTTGGTGAGGATTTTCACCGTACCGCAAAACACTGGCACGTTTGTACTTTAACGTAATCGAAGCGGGGAAACCTTCGCCTTCAAGCCGGTTGATGAAGAATTGCGAGATTGCCGCGTCGTAGTTCGCCGTCATGGTAAACGCGTCTCTTGCCAAACTTTGCCGTAATTGCAACGTAGTACGTCCGGTTTTTTCAATCTGTTCAAGCACGGGCGAATACTGCTCACGATCCGTTATGACAGTAGTGAACAGATGATTTTTCGCCGCCGCACGAATCATCGTCGGACCGCCAATATCAATGTTCTCAATCGCCTCCTCTTCGGTAACACCTTCGCGGGCAACTGTCGCCTCAAACGGATAAAGATTCACAACAACAAGCTCAAACGTCAAAATACCATTTTCCACAAGCGCATTCATATCTCCGGCGTTGTCCCGCCTACAAAGTATTCCGCCGTGTACTTTAGGATGCAACGTTTTAAGCCGACCGCCCATCATTTCGGGAAACCCCGTATAATCCGCAATATCACGCACCGGCACACCCTCTTGAATAAGATGTGTACGGGTTCCGCCCGTGCTGTATATCTCAACCCCCAACGCCACAAGCCCTTTGGCAAACGCCGTAACTCCAACCTTGTCACTAACACTTATCAATGCACGCAAAATTTTTGGAGAATCCATATCAATTTTCTAAAATTTTTAAATTTTCGCAACAAACTCAAAACAATTCATCGAATTGTACTCTTTGAACAAACGATAAAAAATACGCAGTCCGCCTTGCCCCAATTGCCAACAAAAACACACTGCGCGGACCGATTCTAACACAATTTCACCAACACACAAGAGAGAGGTTTTCCCAATTTCCAAAACCCGAACACACAATCACAAAAACACAAAGCAATCATTCAACAACGAAATCTCATTGCACATATCAACTTTGGTGTAAGGATTTTGTTGAATTTCGCCGGAGTCTCTTGCAAACGCAATGTTTTTTGCTACGATAAAACACCCGCGAATTTTCTCTTGAACATAATTACTGACTCATGTTACGCATTTTTGGTCTACATTTAGGCAAGTTATTGTCCTACCGTTAAAAACGTGATTGCGGAATTGCATCAACCTGATAAGATACGTATTCGAGGGTGGACGGTGCCCC
>JAIRWK010000181.1 GCA_031268995.1 Planctomycetaceae bacterium | reverse complement strand
GAAATACGCTAAAAGAGCACGAAAGGTCGCGAATAATTTAGTTTCGCGTCTTTTCGCGTAAATTTCGTGTGTTTCGCGGTAAAATAAAAAAATAAAAATCAAACGACTGAATAGTTACGTTTTTTAATGGTAGCCCTTTACAGGGTGGTGTGAATAGTGTATCATACACGTGTACACTGAAGCTGGCGTGTGGTTGCGACAATTCGAGGCAAAATAGGGTAATTGGTGAAATTATTCTGATCAAATTTAGGTTTTGTGAAAACTACGCATGGTGCTATTTGGGGAGGGATTATTGGGAGCGTTGTTTTTTTATGCCGATTGTTTGAATTTGCATGTCGATTTGTTCAAAATTGCAAAAAGTTGGCTTCTGGCGTGTGTTATATTGGGGAGCGGAAAAGGTGGTTTGATTTTTTGATTTTTTTGTAAATTCTTATCTCAATATTGTTTGCAAAAAATGTAAAAATTTTTAGCAGTTTTGGCACGAATTATGAAACTACTTTTATCATGTTGCGAGTTGCGACGAATATGTATGTCGCAAAATTGCAACGCTAAAAGTGATGTCGCACGGTGCGATGGTTTCAAGAAGGTCTGTTGCTGGAACGCAACAAAACAGGTTTCTCAAATTTAGAATTTGAGAGAAAGGAAAAAAATAGAATGAAAGTTAAATTTTTTGTAATGCTGGCTGTAATTTGCTCAATAGGGCTCATTAGTGTAGCTAAAGCCGACACAATCGGTGTCGGTGCGAGTGCTGGTGCTTGGGGCACAGTGTTTTCGGATGTGGAGAAAGAGGCTTACCGGTACAAGTACGGTATTGACTCCGGTACAGTGAGTAACTACATGAATTACAATGACACTACTACTGTTACGTACAACGGTAATAAAGCCAACTTGGTTCGTCAGCTCAACAGGACGGTTAAATCCGGTGGGGATACCGTAGATACTTGGGAATATAGGCAGTTCCTCATGGAAGCCTACCTGACGTACCAACTCAAAAACAACGAAATGACTGCCAAAAAAGATGTCACGGGAATTTTGAACAGTTCGGAATATTCTCTCGTTACAATTCCCTCTGGTACAGGTTTGTGGGAGTCGAAGAACGCTATTGGCAATATTTATGGCAAGCAAGCAGAGCTATTGAAAGGCGACCTGGTTACAAGTGGTGTTGCCGATCAATTGTCCCGTAACGGAGTTCTCACGCTTGGTGAGGTTCTCTCTTCGTCGGCTTCACCGGTAGATGAGAGTGTTGATCACAATTGGGTTTATAAGCCTAGTGCTGATACATTTACTAGCAATAGTACCTCCACGTCAAATGGAGTCGGTGATCACAACACAGGTATTTTTGCCTTTGTTACAAGTTTCGATTACAAACCAAATGATGTTTACCAATACTTGAATGGTTGGTTTTCGGAGTTAGGTGATTTGCTTGGTATTTATATCAACGGTTTCAAATTGACAGATGAATACCTCACATTGAGTAGCGACTATTTGGCTTCGGCACTTTTTGGAAGTTATGACATGGAGCTTGACCTAGAGAAACTTTTCAATGATGGTATTTTGACAAAAGGCAACAACAATCTCGCCTTCGTACTCGACGCGATTCAGCCTGCCTTCTCCGGTGGTAACTATTACGACCAAAATGACGGGCTTGTTGCCTTCACATCCGGTCTAAACCAGAACACCGAATCAATATTTGTTACATCGCCGCCGCCGCCGCCGAATACTACACCGGAGCCTGCGACATTGTTGATTTTGGGAGCCGGACTTGTCGGACTTGCAATTAGAAAGAGATTAGCAAACAAAAAAACCGCCTAACTATTTCATTTGCCTTCGGGTAAACAACAATTAGAAAAAGGGTTTTTTAACTAACAACGAGAGACCGGATAAGTTTATCTTATTTCGGTCTCTTTTTTTATACACGAAAAGCACGAATGTTTCGCGAATGTTCGCCAATAATACAAAAAGGACATTGAGGACAAAAGGACGAGCGATGCCGGTTTAATAATGTCCTTTTGATCCCTCGTGTCCTTACTGTCCCTATTGGGTAGATTCTTGTCAATTATTTAGTTTGAATTAGAATGTTTTCTGCGTGTGGAAATTTTGTGGCAATATGTCGCCGCAGGTTTCGGAAAATATAAAAACAAAATCCGGTACATTGCCGGAAAAAAATTTCACAATAAAACCAAAAAGGAGAAATTAAAAAATGAGTACTCGCGCAACAATTAAATTTTTAAATGGCAGTGATATTCGTTACGTGTACCGATATCAGGACGGCTATCCAAGTGTAGTTCTGGATGATCTTCACCTGTTGCGGGATAAACTGATTACTGAAAAATTTGATTCGACGGATTTGGACAAAGTGGTGTTGGAATTTTTTAAATTAGTTAGATGTCTTGTGGGCGATCTGTCGTCCCCGTATCAAATAACTCGCGGAGTTCAATACGATGAGAGCTATCTTTACGAATTCAAATGGGATCAGGACAACAAGACATGGAATTGTGATGTAAACGACGGATACGACCCGAATTTGTAACTCATGTTACGCATTTTTGGTCTACATTTAGGCAAGTTATTGTCCTACCGTTAAAAACGTGATTGCGGAATTGCATCAACCTGATAAGATACGTATTCGAGGGTGGACGGTGCCCC
>JAIRWK010000092.1 GCA_031268995.1 Planctomycetaceae bacterium | reverse complement strand
ATGCCATGCTCTTGAATGTTTTTATTTTGGCATTGATATGTTCAATCACCACACGCCTCCCCGCAAGCTCTTTATTAAATGCACAACTTGTCTTCGACCGTCAATTGGGGCGGTTTACCACCTTTTTGATGCAAAACATCGTATTCCCTTTGAAGAATCGACAACATTTTTTAAACATGTCGGGGCTTACACCGTGTAACCGTTTAAAAAGAACCGTTTGCGCATCGCCCGTCTTATTTTTAGTTTCCATGACCTCTATTATAGCATTTCAAGGTTCTTAAACAAGTCTATTAAATAAAGCTACTTTAAAACTCCCGCAACTGAACACGAAAGGGCGAAGGCTTATTGTCCGTGCTGGTTGCGAAATATTTTGTTTAATTATTTTTTGGGCGTCCGGATGGGGGGCGGGTTGGGTTGGGGGTGGATAATTCGGGGATGAAGTCTTTTGATTGAAGTTGGTACATCGGTTTGCGGAACTCGGGGAGGAATAATCTGTTGATCCCCGCTTCACGGTCAAAACGTTTGACCCAATCCAATAACGAACCCTCCGCATAATTTTGATTGACCTCGTTTGTCGTGTTTGCCGGTTTGGTCTGCCAAGCTGATGAGACATTTTGAAAATCGTTGTAGTTGCCGTTCCATTTGAAAATGGAATTGATTTTGTCCTGAATATTTTTGCCAGTAAATTCAAATAACGGCATGTTATTTAAAACGAATAATGAAGATTGGATATTGCAATCGAATTGTGTTGGTTCTGTGTTGTTGTTTGTGAGCAAACGGATGAAAGGTTGGCTGCCGGCAAATGTAACTCGATCAAATGCTATCCGCGCCGGTTTGGCGAAATTGATTTGTTTATTTTCTTCAATTTGAATAAATGGTTTTGCGGTTACAATAATTGACTGTTGCGCACTAAAATCAATTTCCGACACTACCTCATTTTGCAACACGGTCGCTTCTCCGCGAATTATGGAATTGCTCAATTTAATTCCGAGTTGGTTGGTCAATTTTGGTTGTTTAGGGTTGTCGATTTGATCATTTGCCGATGTTTTATTTGGAATGAAACGTTCCATTATTGAGTTGTCAAATCGCCAAATTTCGTTACCGGTTTTGTTAAAAATGCTGTTGCCTATTCTCCAATCCGTTATGAGTTGCGTTCCATCCAACCTTCGCGGTAATTGACTGCTGCGAAAAAAAACTACGTCTTGATGATAAGGCGTAAAATTTGTCGTTGTTGCGTTTGCAATCGTAACCGCCGCACGCGAAAATTCAAACTTATTCGCCCCAACAATATCAAACAGCGTCCACCGCGACGCAAGCACATCTTGACTAATCCTCATTTCAATCGACACCTCCCAAAATTCAACCTCACACGAGCTAACCGTAATCATACTTCTTATTCCCGGTGTAGCTCCCGTTGTTTTTGCTGGCTCAAATAATATCACCGGTCGATAACCCTCCGCCGCAACAAAACGAATATTCTGATCACTAATACTAAACGGCTCCGAAATCAAAAACTCGTTCCACCGCAACTCGATTGTCGAATGTTCATCCGCCGCTTCGATTGCGGATTTAAGAGTTGTGTAAGTTCGTATCCGACCCGACGCAGAATCATTCAGATCATCGGGCAAATTTGGATCAAAACGTACATCAAATGTCGGATCAACCCGCAATAATGTACGACGAACAAATTTTGCTAAAGTAGATGATTCAGTGTCTGCTGCGGTTTTTTCGGACGGCGAACTTTTTGTCATAATAGACGCGGCAATATATGTTTCAGGTAAAACTGTTGCGCTAATAGGTATTGGCGCAATACGTACACCAAATTGATTCTTCTCAAATAATCGTAACGAAAAATCATCAGATTTATTTTCATTCATGTTGCCCCAAAGCATTGTTCCAAGTATTGGATAATGGAATCTTACCATGCGGTCTAAATTGATCACATCTTCGGCAACAAATTGACTCATCAGATTTTTCTTTGTTGTTCCGTTTGATTCGGTGGTTGTCGTTGACGTGGTTTTATTTTCTTTGTCGTTGTTTGATGATGATTGCAACGGTTCGGGAAATTTGGGCAATTCTATTTGTCCGTTTTTTTTGCCAACTATACTCATCAACGCAAAAAAACCAAACAGAATTAAAAAAGTTGACAACCAAATTGCATGCTTCAGAAAGAATGGTAATTTTTTCTTTGTCTGCATTGTCCATAAAATATTGCCCGGACTTATCGGGTGCATTCCTATTTTACGAGCAATTGCAGTAAGAGTTGTGATCAAGACTTCTGGGGTTTGGAAGCGTTGTCGTGGATCTTTTGCCATCATTCTTTGAATTAAAATTGCGACTTCTGCGGGGATGTTTGGTTGAATCTCGCGAATGTCCGGCGGCAAATCGCCTTGATGTTGCAATAGCTTTTGCAACACCGTCCCCTCTGGAAACGGCGGTCGCCCCGCAAGCATAAAAAAGAACGTACAACCAAGCGAATAAATATCACTGCGAATATCAGCGTTTCGCGGATCGCGGGCTTGTTCGGGCGAGATGTAATCGAACGTCCCAAGAGTAACTCCGCTCACCGTCAAATCGCCAACCCCATCGGACGGATTAAGAAGCCGAGCAAGCCCCATGTCAATTAATTTCGCTCTTCCTTCGCGTGTGATAAGAATATTCGACGGCTTAACATCGCGATGAACAACTCCGTTGTCCGCCGCATGAGCGAGGGCATGCGTAATTTGCAACATATAATTCAAGGTTTGCGGCAACGTAAAAACGCCAAACTCGTTGATCATTTTTCGAATATTTGTACCCTCAACATATTCGAAAACAATAAAAGGCACGCCGTCTTGTTCGCCAGCAAAATAGATTTGTGCGATATGTTCGTGATTTAATCTTGCGGCGGATTTTGCCTCGTTCATAAATCGCGCAACCGTACTTTGATCGCTTGCCCGTTGGTGCGGCAACACTTTAACAGCAACATTCCGGTCGAGCAACGTATCAGTGGCAAGATAAACTCGTCCCATTCCGCCGCCGCCGATATAATTTTTGACCATGAAGTGTCCGAGCATTGTGCCGTTTGGGATTGTTCCTGTTGCGAATATTTTTGCGGTCAAGTTGACGGGCAAGTGTGGAATCACGGGATCGGTTGAAGGCTCCGATTGCAACACAACCCTCTCACCCAATTTCTCAACCGGCTTACTAACAACATCATCACTATCAAATTTATCTGAATTCGACATTTATATTTTAAATTTATTGAACAAAAATTATACCGAAGCCGGTATGGGCGGTAGGCTTCGCCCCAGAACAACCGCTTCACGTTGTTGCGCTTGCGTGTTCAGCTTCAGGAATTTTAAAACAGCTTTAGCGTAATATACTCAAGCTATTTTAGATTTCATTTTTTTGTTGAAGGTTTGGAATTTTTCTGTTATTAGAGTACGTAACTCACCGCGGAATTTTTTTGCAACGAAAAAAGCCCTTACATACCGAAACAAAATCGTCAAACTTTTCGTAATATTTATTGTACAATATTTTCTTCTTAAAAAATTTCCACAAACGCTCGATCACATTTAAATTCGGAGAATAACCCGGCAAATAATGTAACCTTATTTTATACTCAAGCTGTTTTGGAATTCCTTAAGCTGAACACGGAAGCGTAGCATCGCGAAGCGGTTGTTCAAAGGCGAAGCCTACCGCCCATATCAGTTTTGGCATAAAAGTTTATTACTGTGGGGCGTAAAAACAAATTATTATTTTTCCGTTTTTTCATTTTTCGGTGCACCTGCCCAGGGTTCGGGAATATCGAGATCAATATCCGAAAGAACTTCACCCTTGTCATTCCATTCAATTTGACGACCAAAAAGACGATTTTTGGCTATTTTGGTAAAAGATTTTGGAAATCC
Organism: Planctomycetaceae bacterium; assembly: GCA_031268995.1. Lineage (GTDB taxonomy): Bacteria > Planctomycetota > Planctomycetia > Pirellulales > Thermoguttaceae > WRKP01. The sequence continues at coordinate 1,305 of JAIRWK010000092.1, read as the reverse complement.
CGTAGAGTGAAAAGTCATTTCTATACCACTTCCATCAATTCTGTAATTTTCGGGTACATTTCGTACATTCTTTTGTTCATTACTATTTTCCACCTCGTAATGTTTGTTCATGTTGATTTGACCATTTATATACGTTGTCAAATTACCTTTTTTGTCGAAAAAGAAACATTTTGCCTTATAATCTATAGAAAATACGTATTTGATTATGAATATACCATCCTTATTTGCCAGTGAGATCACCTTAACACTCTCAAATCCATATTTTTTGTAATCCTTTTGCTTCTCTTTTAAATGTTTTTTTATCGTAGCCTCAACATCGCCACTCTGGAAGGAAGTAAGATCCTCCTGAATATCGGCGAACATATTTTTGATTTCGGTGTTATTTTTTGCAGCACTCATCGGCTGGGGCAAGCTAATTAATTTGATTTTGGTCAAATTCTTTCTTGTCTCGCCAAAACAATTGACTGGGTTGATCTCACAGCATAGCATTTGTAACAAAATTACAATACATAAAAATTTCATAAACTCACCTCCAATTTTTTTCATAAACATACAAACCTATTTTAGACCATTTCAAACATCACCAATATACCGGAGCCGGTATGGGTTAGGCTTAGCCCTTAAACAACCGCCGCTTCGCGTTATTGCGATTCCGTAATCAGCTTTACGGAATTTTAAAATAGCTTGAGTATAGTAAACGACATCCTAAATAATTCACCCTCTACATTGTGTTTTTGGTTACTGACTCCTTCTGTACTTTTCCCATTCTTTTTCATATTCTTCCAATTTGAATTTTGGTTTTTTGTACAGCGGTACAGTTTCATCGTGTTTAAGTTTCCCTTGTGAATCCCATTGTAACCATCTTGATAAAGAAGTCGTAGAATCCATTATTCTTAATTCTTGCACTTTTTTCGTTATGTCGAAAGAAATTGTACATAATTGACTGCCAATCGCCATTGTACAAGACGTTGTGGTACGATGCAGAATACTAACGTAACGCATGTATACATACATGCGTTTTTGATGTCTATAGTTTGAGAACAAGTGAAACTCTCTCAAAAAGTAGTTGGGTTTTTCATCGTTATACATAACGTAAAAAGTAAGTGATTCTTCCAACCAAACATTATCTTTTGTTATAGGAACAGGGCAATCCTTCGGCATGAGTAATTTCAATAGTTCCCTCTCTTCAACAAGATTATAATAATAGTCAAAACTGTCCCACACTTTTGCAAATTCCTTAGCAAAATCACGCGGCACAAGGTACGATGACTTGATTTCTACGAATTGCGTCTGCTCTTCCGCAAC
>JAIRWK010000011.1 GCA_031268995.1 Planctomycetaceae bacterium | reverse complement strand
GTGCATTTGGAACAGAATGGAACAAAGGCAACAAAGGGGAATTTCTAAGGGGAACTCCCAAAAACCTAGTTTTTGTGAACAGCAACAGTAACTATTTAGTAGTATAAAACCGTTATTTGTACAGGAGTTACAATTTGTCAAAATTAAGTGATTTATGTCAATAAATATAGGTACAAAAAACCTAAGCTGCTAATATTTAAGCAATTAAGGATTTGATCGTTAAATTTACAACAAATCGGTAATAGGATTTAACTCCTTTAGTATAAATCTTTTTAGGATACTGAATAGTTACCAAATCTATTAGGACAAAACATCTAAGAATACGGTGATAAAAAACCAAATCAACACGAAAAGGAGTGTTGTTGATCATCATCCGGTATTGTCTGCCGACAAATGTAAAACCTTTTCCCAATTCCAGCAAAAATGTCTGCAAATTGTCAAGCAGCCTTGTTTCCAGTTCGGTTTCTGAAATCGTGTACGGTTCGGGAATTTTGAGAAATTCAAATACATAGACATCTTTTACAATGTCTTTAGGCGTTTCCACAACCTGACCTTTAAAAGAGAGTTGCAAAATTTCATCCTTGTTTTTAGACATAGCAAGCCGCACAAATAAACCGGATTCCTTTTGCCGTTTCAGTTCGGAAACACTCCAGTTTTCCAAAAGATTTTGCTGAAGGTAAAAAGACCGCTCAATATCATCGCTTATCTTTATCAATTCACAATAATGCGACCAACTCAATTTGTTAGAAAGTGTCTGACAAATTGGGAATCGAAGATAAAACATTCTCATATTATTGAGATTAGGACGGCTAAATCCCCTGCCATGCAATAAAGTCAAATCGTGAGAAAGATGAACCAACAACTGAGAACCATATTTGGCTTTCACTTTACCTTCCTGCTCATATTCGACAATGTACTGACCAATATACCAATTGGTTTCAACTATCGCTTCGTTTACGGAACGGACAGCTTGTGCTTGCCCTTCGGCGTATTTGCGTGATATGCGTTCAAGCAATTCCCGATAAGGTTTTTCATGATTAGTTTCTCTTCCTTGTAGTTCCATGATTGAAATATTATGTTTTAGGATATTTTCTGAATATTTTATACCGAAACCGTTAAGGCGATAGGCTTCGCCCTTGAGCAACCGCTTCACGTTGTTGCGTTTGCCTAACGCTCTGCGTTGTAGGTTTACCGTAGCTCCATGAATTTAAAGTAGCTTCAGTATATTTATTAGCGAAATCTATCATCTTTGTCGGCTTCGGTTTGCCATTTTTTCCATCTTGCGATCTTTTTTTGGGTTCGGGACAATTCGTGTTCCATTGGAATTTTTGTTTCAATAATTCCTATATCTTCACCGACGATTTGGGGCAATATTGTGAGAGCGGTTTGACATACATTTGTGTCTTTGTCATCAAGATATCTGATCAATACGGACAAAAAATCAGCATCTTCCAAAATCCCGATCACATTTGCAACATACGATCTAACACGAGTTTCCGGCGAAAAAGAATAACGAATAAATGATTTTGCGCCGGATTCATCACCCAACAAATAAATTACCGCGCTGATTTCTACTTGAGAGATCAAATCGCAGTTAGGTAATTTTGACCATAATTCCGCCGCTGCGTTTTCGCGTTCATTTTCGAATTCATTGTCTTTAAGTTTTCCCAACATTTTGACCATTGCCGTAAATGCTGCGCGGGAAATGTCGCGTCGTTGATCGCCTAGATTTTGCGCAACGATAATAATATCGTAACCATTACCGACTTCTCCGAATGTTTCGCACGCAACTCGACGTAATTCAACTGAACCCAATCGTCCCGCTTGCAATACACTTGCCGCAAGATACCGTGCTTTATACGCATCGGAATTGCGAAGTATTCCAATACTCATCGTCAATATTGGTTCGTCCGTCTCACGCAATCCGTGTTCCAATATCCGCGAACACACCAACCCATTTAACGGATCAACCTTGCTCCGCCGCAATAATTCGGAAACCGACTTGCGCCGTAACAACTCAGATTCAGAACCAAGACTTGATAACAAACCAAAAATATCATCACTTTCCGCAAGCAACTCCTCCACTAAATCCGGCAACTCAAAATCCTCATAATTTTCGTACAAATATTCAAAAATATCCGGCAACTTTTCTCCATAACTCGATAAATGCCGTTTGATCGCCTCGCGTTGAATCAATGTCAAACCCGAACTGTTCAACTGTTGCACCAATTCCAAAACTTCATCAATATCCGAATTATTAAATTTATATCTGTTGTTTTCATTGTTTTTTATATTTCTTTTTGAATTATTATTGGACGTGATTTTTTCCGTAGAGTCGTGATCTGTTGATTCTAAATATTCGTTGAATTGATTTTTAATTTTCGCAATAATTTTTGATCTTTCATCGCCTGCGGTTTGATTTTTTGACAATAATTCAGTTGTGTCTGGAAAATATCTTGATAATATTTCAGTACTTAGAGTGCGTACTTTTGCGCTGCGGTTTTGCAATGATTCAATTAGTATCTCTCCGCTTAAATCAATTTGTTTCCATTCGACGATTGCGTTCAATGCGGCAAGTTTTATAGTTTCGTGATCATTTTCGATATATTGTTTTGCCAATTTTGCGGTTTGTGGATTTGGGGCAAACGCGATTGCTTTTGCGACTTCGAGTCGTACTTCGCGGTCTGCGTCATCAGCAAGCCGTAACACGTCATCAACGAATCCAAGTTTGCAAAGTGCTTCAATACTTTTTGCGCGGGTTGGAGCTGAAACATCGCGTAGTTTTTCTTTCAGGATTCGTTCCGCTGCCTTACAATCCGCCACCGCAACCGCTTCCATCGCCGCAAAACGCACGCCCGAATTTCTGTGATTTAAGTCGTTCGCAACAATACCCAAAATCTCCGGCTCACGCCAAATTCCAAGCGTTTTAATCATCTCAACCCGTACTGCCAAATCATTTTCCGATCTCACAAATTCAAGAAAACGTTTTGGCAAACGTTGTAATTGAGTTGTTTGATCTTGATTGTAGTTTTGATCTTTATTGTTACGATAATTTATATTGTTGTGTTTTTTTGTCTGGAACTGTTGTGATTGCATTCGCCACAATTTTGCACTTGTCCGTCGTACTTCGACATTGTCTGCTGCGAGCGGATCGAGAAAACACGGATGTTCCCAAGTTTTTATTTTGTTAGCTATTGCGGTTAATAATTCTGACCAAATGACTCTATTGATAGTTGTTATTTGATTTTGTGAGCTGTCTGTTTTTGGATTATTGTCGTTATCGGAATTATTATTGTTACGATTATTATTTAATGTATTTTTTGTAACGTTATTTCTTTTTTGAGCAAGTTCCAACAATGGTATCAATTTTTCAAATCCGACGAGTTCCATTTTGCCTAGCGTTTCGATAGCCGCACATCGTATTTCGTCCAAGCGTTCATTTTTTATTATTTCGATCAACGTATCAACCGAATCATAGTCATTGCAACGCCCCATCAAAATAGCGGCATTTGCTCGCAAGATATTATATTTTGCATTCTTATAAAAATCATTCTCAAGAAATTCTTTCGGGTCAACAGGAAAAACCGGCCGCGATTCCGCGACGGGATCGAGTTGTTTTTTAACCAGTTCGTCAATTTCGCTGTTGTACCATCGCCAAGTTGAAATGAGTTCATCGACGTAAATTTGATCATTTTTTTTCTTCAATTTATCTTTGTCGGAGAGGTTTAGTTGTTTAATTTGTTCGCGGCGTTCTCTGTATTGATTTTCATGTTTATTGATGTGTGATTTTATTCCGTTATCGTTCCAATGTTCGAGTTGTATGTTACGTTGCCATTTTGCCTGCAACAGGATTGCCTCAAGGTCATTGAGCGACATTTCCATATTTTCATCTGCAACATTTTGTTCATTTTGAGCAGATTTATTTTCAGCAACCGTTTTGATTTTATCTGAGTTATTTGAGTTATTTGATTCGTGGTTTACAGGGTTAATATTTTTATTTTCGGGCGTAAAGTTATTGACTTGGTTTATTTGGTTATTGCTTTCGGATAGCGGTTTTGGTTCAATTAAAAAAGACGCAAGCGGACGTGGCGGAATAATGATTTCGTGTGTTTCTTGATTTGTGTTTGGTTTATTGGCGGGCTTGTGATTATTTTTAGCAATCAAGTCCGTTTTAGTTTGTTCGGGTTGTGGATTAGTTGTTTTTGGCGGGGCAATATTTTGAGTAGAGATTGCGCCGGATGGAATGGGAATTTCGCTGGGCCACCAATTCTGATTGTCAACAGAAGCGGTTAAATTATTTTCAGATAAATTATTTTTATTTTTGGGCGAATCCCTTTTTGACAAATTATCTGTTTGAGTTTTTGAGATAACCGATCCGACATTATTTTGACCAATTTTACCGCGCGTTCGGCAACCATTGCCAATCACAATCAAAAAAATTGCAATCAACATAATCATACCGAAGCTGTTATAAACAACAGGTTTCGCTCTTGAACAACCGCTTTGTGAAGTTAAGTTTGTGTGTTCAATTTCGGGAAATTTAAAATAGCTTGGGTATACAATAAAATTCGATTTCGATTTATTGAAACAAAAAATATGCCGCACGAGTAGAATTCGGGTTAATGAAATTTCGGATTGTTGAATTGTAAAAAACTATACCGATGCCGGTATGGACGATGGGCTTCGTCTTTGAACAACCGCTTTGTGGACTGTAAAGATTTTTACGTTTTGTGTCAATAAGGATTTTTGCAATTATTCGCAAAACGCCGAAACCATAACGTACCCAACGCAATTTCAGCATCCCTTCGACGAAAATACATACTCAAGCTGTTTTAAAATTCCTGAAGCTGAACACGCAAACGCAACAACATGGAGCGATTGTTCGGGAGCGAAGCCTACCGCCAATACCGGCTTTGTTATGGAAATATTTCGGGTGAACACGAATATTTTTTACGAGATATTAAAT